>DASQCM010000058.1:0-8274 GCA_035634675.1 Gaiellaceae bacterium | reverse complement strand
CGCCTCGGATCTCGACTTCCGGGGCAACGCCGAGGGGCGCGACATCCTCGAGGGCGCCGCCGACGTCCTGGTCACCGACGGCTTCACCGGGAACGTTGCGTTGAAGGCGGTCGAGGGAACGATCCGCACCCTGCTCGACTCCCTGCGGGAGGAGATCACCGCGAGCTCGGCCGGGACGGTCGGCGGCCTCCTCATCCGTCCGGCCGCGCGAAGGCTGCGCAAGCGCCTCGATCCCGACACCTACGGAGGCGCGTACCTGCTCGGGCTGCGCGGCCTCGTGGTGATCGCGCACGGCAACTCGTCTGCGACTGCGATCGCTAACGCGATCCGCCTGGCCGCCCGCGGCGTCGACCACGACGTCGTCGGCCGCCTCGCTGCCCGCCTGCCACAGCGTGCTCAGCTTGTATGATCGGCGCGCTTTCCAGCCCCACAACCCCAACGAGGTGACATGGCAGCGTCGCGCGAGGAAGTCTACGAGCGGGTCAAGGAGGTCCTCACCGAGCAGCTCGGCATCGACGAGGCGGACATCACCGAGGAGGCAGCCTTCCAGGAGGACCTCGACGCCGACTCGCTCGACCTCGTCGAGCTGATCATGGAGCTCGAGGACCAGTTCGGGATCAAGATCTCGGACGAGGACGCGCAAAAGATCCAGACCGTCGGCCAGGCCGTCGACTACGTCACTTCGCACCAGTAGCCTCACCGAGCTGATCGACGCGCTCCCGCCGGAGCTGGCGGAGCCCGTGTTCACGCACACGTCGTGGGCGAGCGAGCGCGGCGCGTCGTACGAGCGGCTCGAGTTCCTCGGCGACAGCGTGCTCGAGCTGGCGGTTGCGCACGCGCTGTACGACCGGCATCCGGACTTCTCGGAGGGGAAGCTCGCCAAGGTGCGCTCCCACGTCGTCTCGCGGGCCAGCTGTGCGGAGGTGGCACGGCAGCTCGATCTCGGTAAGCGCCTGGTCGAGCGCGCCTCGGAGCAGCCGAAGGACGAGCTCGAGCGGCTCGCGGAAAACCGGAACGTCCTAGCAGCCGTGATCGAAGCTGCGCTCGGCGCCGTCTTCCTCCAGCACGGCTTCGCGGCGATCGAGGACGCCGTCGTAGCTGCGTTCTCGAAGCAGATCGAGCACGCGCTCACGACCCGCGTCGACCAGAAGACGGATCTGCAGGAGGTGCTCGCGCGCACCGGGCGGCACGTGAACTACGTCGAGATCGCGGTGGAGGGGCCGCCGCACGAGCGCCACTTCACGTGCGCCGCGCTCATCGACGGCGAAGAAGCCGGACGTGGGGAGGGGCCGACGAAGAAGGCCGCCGAGCAGGAGGCGGCCCGCCAGGCGCTCGCGAGCCTTGAAAACACCGAGGCATAGCGAGTTTCTGGCATCCTGAGCCGCCTGATGGCTGAGCGGCGAACCACGAACTCGGAACGGCGCCTGCGGCGGCTCGCCGCGGAGGAGCCGCAGACCGAGCCTCGCGGCATCCTCGAGCTGTTCCCCGAGGAAGAGCCTGCGGACGAGGACGCGGCGCTCACGCGCGAACCTGACGACGACGCCGAGCAGTAGCGTCCTGCCGGCTCTTTAGGGTGGTCGGCGGTGCATCTGCGCGCCGTCAAGCTGCGTGGCTTCAAGTCGTTCCCCGACCCGGTCGAGATCCGTCTCGAGCCGGGCGTCGGCGTGATCGTCGGTCCGAACGGCTCCGGCAAGTCCAACGTCTCGGACGGGATCCGCTGGGCTGCCGGCTCGCTGAGCCCGACCGAGCTGCGGGCCGAGAAGCCCGACGACGTCCTCTTCGCCGGCGGCGGCTCGCGCGGCCCGGCCGGCTTCTGCGAGGTCGAGCTTCTCTTCGACAACAGTGACGGCACGCTGCCCGTCGAGTACACGGAGCTCTCCGTCGCTCGGCGGCTGCATCGCGGCGGGGAAGGGCAGTACCTTGTCAACCGGGCGACCGTGCGGCGGCTCGACCTCGTGGAGCTGCTCGCCGACCTCGGCCTGGGCCAGGGGATGCACTCGATCATCAGCCAGGGCAAGGTCGAAGCCATCCTCGCCTCGCGGCCGTCCGAGCGGAGGGCGCTCGTCGAGGAGGCTGCGGGCCTGGGCCGCTTCAAGGCGCGCCGGCACCGGGCCGAGCTGAAGCTCTCTCGCGTCGCCGTGGAGGTCGAGCGGGCGCGCGACGTCGAGGCGGAAGTGAAGAAGCGGCTCCGGCCGCTCGCGCTGCAGGCGACTGCTGCCGAGCGGGCGCAGAAGCTCGGCGTCGAGATCGCGCGCCTGCGGGCGCGGGTCGCGGAGATCGACCTCGCGGCCCTCGAGGGTCGGCTCGGAGACCTCGAGACGCGCCGTGCCGCCGCGGCGACCGAGCGCCGAGGCGTCGAGGAGCGGCTGGAGGGGTTGCTCGCCGACCGCGGGCGCGCCGAGGAGGAGCTCGCGGACGCGGCGGGCGGGCGCGAACAGGCGCTGCAGGCGCTCTACCGGCTGCGCAGCGCCGCCGAACGCGTGGCGATGCGCCGCGAGTCGGCCGAGGCGCGGCTGCGCGACCTGCGCGACGAGCTGGAGCGGCCACGCCGCGTCCTCGACGAGCGCGTCCGCGCCGAGCGGACGGCGCTCGCGGAGCAGGTGGGGCTGCTCGAGGAACGGCTGCGCGCACTCGACCGCGCTCTCACCGAGCGCGAGGGGCTGCCGCCCGCAGCGCGCGCGCTGGCGGAGGAGGGCGAGCGGATCGCGCTCTCGCTGCTCGAGGTCGAGGCGGGACGCGAGCGGGCCGTGGCGGCCGCGCTCGGGCCGCGCGCGTCGGCTCTCGTTGCCGACGACTCTGCGAGCGGCTTCGCGCTGCTCGAGCGCGCGAGGGCCGCAGGCCTGGGAAGCCTCCTCGTCCTCGTCGGCCGCGATCCGGCGCACGTCGTCGCGCAGATGCCGGTCGTCTCGAAGGAAGAGCTCCTCTGGTCGACCGTGCCCGCCGTGACGCCCGAGGGCTACGGCTACGACCCGCAGCGGGGCGAGCTGTGGTTCACCGGGGAGACAGCCGAGGCGCTGCTCCTCGAGCTGCAGGCGCGCCGGCGCGGGCTCGCGGACGAGCTCAACGAACTGCGGGCGCGCAGCGAAGCTCCGATTCCCGACACCGCGTACTCGCTCGAGCAGGATCCGGGCGCGCGGCGTCTGGTCGCGCTGGCCGAGCGTCTGGTGCGCGCGCTCGACCTACCCGGAGACCGCTTCGATGCTTCGCTGCGGCGGGAAGCCGATTCCGGCGTGGCGCGCAGCGGTGAGCTCGGCGCCGAGCTGCGGCGCCTCGGCGCGGCGGAGGTCGAGCTGCGCCAGGAGCTCGCTGCTGTCGCCGAGGCCGTGTCCGCCGTCGAGATCGAAGCGGCACGGATCGAGGCGGAGGCGGACGAGGCCCGTAGGCGGCTCACCGCCGCAAATGCGGACGAATCTGCCGAGGGCGACGACCGCGAACAACTCGTCGCGACGCTCGAACGGCTCGAGCGCCGCCGCGAGACGCTCGGCCAGGTGAACCCACTCGCGCACGAGGAGTACGAGGCCGAGAAGGCGCGGCTCGAGGAGCTCGTTGCGCAGCGCGCCGACCTCGAGGCCAGCCTCGACGAGCTCGAGAAACTCCGCGCTGAGCTGACGGAGACCGTCGAGCGCCGCTTCACCGAGACGTTCGACGCCGTCCAGCGCCACTTCGCCGACGTCACGGCGACCGTCTTCCCGGGCGGTGAGGGACGGCTGCGGCTCACCGAACCCGAGGAGGACGACGAGGAGTCAGGCGTCGAGGTCGAGCTCCGGCCCGCGGGCAAGCGGGTGCAGCGGCTCTCGCTTCTCTCCGGCGGCGAGAAGGCGCTCGGCGCGATCGCGTTCCTCTTTGCGCTCTTCCTCGCCCGGCCGTGTCCGTTCTACCTCCTCGACGAGGTCGAGGCCGCGCTCGACGACACGAACATCGGCCGCTTCGTCGAGCTGCTGCGCCGCTACTCCGACCGCGCCCAGTTCGTCGTGATCACGCACCAGAAGCGCACGATGGAGGCCGCAGACGTCCTCTACGGCGTGACGATGGGCGGCGACGGCGTCTCGCAGGTCGTCTCCCGGCGCCTGCCGCGCGAAGACGCGGCGGCCGCCGGCGCCGCCTAGGCCAGCGCGCTCTCGAGCGCCCCGCGATCGGTCGGCTCGCCGTGCGCGGGTAGGACGAGCTCGACGGGCAGCTCGAGCACCGGACGGAGTCGTTCTGCGACGTCGTCGCGGGTCACGTGCTTGCGACCGCCCAGCTGGATGCCGAGCCCGTCGCCGAAGTCGGAGAGCGAGTCGCCCGAAACGATGGCGTTGATCGAGGGCAGCCAGAGGACCAGATCGTTGTCCTCGCGGCCCGCGTAGGCGGTGATCCCGAACGGCCACGGGCCTGGACCGTGGAAGTGCCCCTCGCCCTCACCCGCGCGCAGCCAGGCGAGATCTTCGCTCTCCATGCCGCGCACCTGGTCGGCGTCGACGCCGAACTTGTCCACCCAGTCCTGCCAGGTGTCCGCGGGGGGAGTGTGGACGGGGAGGCCGAGCCCGCGGGCGTCGCGCTCGTGGTACGGCGCGGTGAGGACCACGGCGGTCGCGCGCTCGCGCAGCTCGCCGGGAGGGGACTGCGGGTCGAACAAGACGAAGTCGTCACCGAGCTCGATCCCGTAGGACGACACCTCCTGCGACCAGGACTCCTCCGCCGACCAGTCCGGATGCGGGGCCTTCCAGTGCCAGATCCCGGGCCTTAGCTTGCGCATCCCGACGATCCTAGAGCAGCGGTTTACGTAGGATCGCCGGCGATGGACGAACGCCTCGAGCGCTATGCGGAGCTCGTCGTCCGCGTCGGTGCGAACGTGCAGCCCGGCCAGGAGGTCTTCCTCTTTCCGGCGGTCGAGCACCGCGACCTGGCGCGCGCCCTCACGCGGCAGGCGTACCGCGCCGGGGCGTCGTACGTGAACGTCATCTACCGAGACGGCCACACGCGCAAGGCGATGATCGAGCTCGGCCCAGACGCAGCGCTGACATACGCGCCCGAGTGGCAGAAGGTCCTCGCGACCTCGACGGGCGGGAACGCGCTCATCGCGACGACGGGCGACCCGGAGCCGGAGCTGCTCGCCGACCTCGACGGCGAGCGCGTCGGTCGAGCCGTGCAGCAAGAGCTCGTGCAGATCCAGATGCAGCTCATGGGCGAGGGCGCCGTCAACTGGTGCGGCATCGGCGCGCCGAGCGAGGGCTGGGCGCGGCAGGTCTTCGGCGAGCCGGACGTCGAGCAGCTGTGGGAGAAGATCGCGTTCTGCATGCGGCTCGACGAGCCGGATCCCGTGGCGGCCTGGCAGGAGCATCTCGCGCGGCTCGGGGAGCGGACGGAACGGATGAACACGCTCGACGCGGACGCGCTGCGATATCGCGCTCCCGGCACGGACCTGATCGTGGGGCTGAACCCGAGCGTCCACTGGGCCTCGGGCGCCGGGGACACCGCGACGGGCATCCGCTACGTCGCGAACATGCCGACCGAGGAGGTCTTCACCTCGCCCGACGCGCGACGCACCGAAGGAACTGTCCGAGCGACGCAGCCGTTCCCTCTCTTCGGACAGATCGTGCGGGGGCTGGAGCTGACGTTCGAGGCTGGCCGGGCCGTCCGGGTCGAGGCCGAGACCGGGGCCGAGCTCGTGCGCAGCCACTTCGCCACGATCGAGAACGCCGATCGGCTCGGCGAAGTGGCCCTCGTGACCGGGGAATCACGTGTCGGCCAGACCGGGTTGCTCTTCTACGACGTGCTCTACGACGAGAACTCCACCTGTCACATCGCGTACGGCACAGGCCTTCCCTTCCTTCTCGACGCCGAGCCGGACGACGCGTTCAACATCGCGAACATGCACGTGGACTTCATGGTCGGCGGACCGGAGCTCGAGGTGGACGCGGTGCTCGCGGACGGAACCGAGGTGCCGCTGATCCGGAACGAGGAATGGCAGCTGGATTGAACGGAGACGACCGGCTCGAGCGGTACGCGGAGCTGGCGGTTCGGGTGGGCGCCAACGTGCAGCCGGGGCAGCAAGTCTTCGTCCATCCGATGGTGGAGCACGCCGATCTGGGCCGCGCGCTCGTCCGGCAGGCCTACGAGGCCGGCGCGGAGTACGTCCACGTCCTCTACCGCGACGACCACAACCGGCACGCGATGATCGGGCTGGGGCCCGACTCCGCGCTCACGTACTCGCCCGAGTGGGCGAAGGAGCTGATGCTGTCGGAGGCCGGCAACGCGTCCATCGGGACGACCGGCAGGCCCGAGCCCGAGCTGCTCGCGGATCTCGACGGCGAGCGCGTCGGCCGGGCGATCCAGCTCGAGCTTGCGGAGATCTCGCAGCAGCAGCATCGGGACAACAGCGTCAACTGGTGCGGCGTCGGGGCTCCTAACGAAGGCTGGGCCACACAGGTCTTCGGGGAGCCGGACGTCGAGCGGCTCTGGGAGAAGGTCGCGTTCTGCATGCGGCTTGACGAGCCGGACCCGGTGGAGGCGTGGCGCGAGCACATGGCTCGCCTCGACACTCGGGCGGCGGCCCTGACGGAGCTCGCCCCGGACGCGCTCCACTACCGCGGCCCGGGCATCGACCTCACGGTCGGTCTCTTGCCGAGCGCCCGCTGGGGTAGCGCCCGCTTCCGTACGTCCGGTGGGATCGACTACGTGGCCAACATGCCGACCGAGGAGATCTTCACGACGCCCGACTCGCGACGCGCGGACGGCACGATCCGCTCGTCGCTGCCGCTCGTCCTCAACGGGCAGATCATCCGCGGGCTCGAGCTCAGCTTCGAGGACGGGCGAATCGTCGGCGTCGAAGCCGAGACCGGGGCGGACCTCGTCCGCAGCCAGCTGGCCACGATCGAGAACGCCGACCGGCTCGGGGAGCTCGCGCTCGTCACGAACGAGTCGCGGGTGGGCCAGTCCGAGACGCTCTTCTTCGACACACTCTTCGACGAGAACGCGACGTGTCACATCGCGTACGGGATGGGGCTGCCGTACGCGTTCGAGGGCGAGCCGGACGAGGGATCGAACGTCTGCAAGATCCACGTCGACTTCATGGTCGGCGGGCCGGACCTCGAGGTGGATGCTGTGTTGGCCGACGGCAGCGAAGTCCCGCTGATCCGCAACGAGACCTGGCAGCTCGTCGCGTAAGTGCCGAGAAGCTGGGCGGAGCTACTTGGGGAGGCGGACGCGCCCTCGGAAGCCGAGGAGGAGGGGGGCCGCTTCTTCTCGCGGCTGCGTGACTCGCTCTCGAAGTCGCGTCGCGCGCTCACCGGTGAGCTCGCCGCCGCCGCAGCGTTCGACCCTGGCAACGAGGCCGACTGGGAGCGGCTCGAGGAGGCGCTCATCGCCGGCGACGTCGGCGTCCAGGCCACCGCCGAGCTCGTCCGGCGGCTCGAGGCGCGCGGTGAGCTTCCGGATCTGAATGCGGCGCTTGCGGACGAGGTGACGGAGCTCTTCGGGGAGCCGCCGGTGCTGGACGTCGCGCACGAGCCGGCCGTGATCCTCGTCGTCGGCGTAAACGGCACGGGCAAGACGACGACGATCGGGAAGCTGGCGGCGAGGCTCGCGGAGCATGGCCGCTCGGTTGTCGTCGCAGCCGCCGACACGTACCGCGCCGCGGCGGAGGAGCAGCTCGAGATCTGGGCGCAGCGCGCGGGCGCGGACTTCGTCGGCTCGGAGCGCGGCGGCGACCCGGCCGCGGTCGCGTACGACGCGGTGGAGGCCGCGGCGGCGCGCGGTCGCGACGTCGTCGTCGTGGACACCGCGGGCCGCCTCCACACGCAGACGAACCTCATGGAGGAGCTCACCAAGGTGCGGCGCGTCCTCGCAGGCCGCCTCGAGGGAGCGCCCCACGAGACCCTCCTCGTCGTCGACGCGACGACGGGGCAGAACGGGGTCCAGCAGGCGCGGCTGTTCGGCGAGGCGGTCGGTGTGACCGGCGTCGTCCTCACAAAGCTGGACGGCTCGGCGAAGGGCGGCGTCGCGATCCCGATTGCGTACGAGCTCGGTCTACCCGTGAAGCTGGTCGGCGTCGGCGAGGCCCTCGAGGACCTGCAGCCGTTCGACCCGCGGGACTATGCGCGCGCGCTCGTGGCCGGCTGAGACACCGGAGCTTGCTGGACTGCCCGGTTTCCAGCCCGGCTAACCTGCGGACTCGATGTTCGATGCCCTGACGGAGAAGCTCCAGAGCGCGCTCGGCGACCTGCGCGGGCGCGGCGTCCTCGACGACGAGGCGATCTCTCGCGCCATGCGCGAGATCCGCCTCGCCCTGCTCGA
>DASQCM010000057.1:0-3447 GCA_035634675.1 Gaiellaceae bacterium | reverse complement strand
CGACGGGCCACCGTCGCCCGGGATGCGCGCCACGAGGTTCGCGCGCTCCGGCGTCTTGGCGATCAGCTCGCAGCCGACGCCGCCCTCGGCGAGGTAGTCGCGCAGCAACTCGGCCGCCGCCGTCTCGTTGCCCGGCGGGTTCGTGGTGTCGACGCGGATGAGACGCTGGAGGAGGCCGGTGACCTCCTCGCGCAGGGAGGGCTCGCTCACCGGCGCGTCCCCAGCACAAGGACGTACTCGCGCTCGAAGACTCCCGGCTCGAGAAACTCGCGGTAGACCCGCTCGGCGTGATCGCGGGCTGCGGCGTCGGCAGCCGCGAGCCACGACCGCAGCGGCGGCATCGAAGTTGAGACGAACTCCCAGAGAGCGTCGCCCGACTCGGCCTCGACGCGCCAGGTCCCTGTCTGGTACTCGAGCTCGAAGGCGTCACCAAGCAGCTGCCGTGCGTGTTCCTCTTGCGACCACTCGCGGGCGTCGGCCTCGGGCGAGAGCGTGCGGCCGGCCTTCTCGTGCAGGTCCGACCAGGCGTCCTGCTGCCAGGCCGTGAACGCGAGGCGCCCGGCGGGCCGGCAGACGCGCGCGAGCTCGTTCGCAGCGCGGTCGTGGTCGGGCGCGAAGACCATGCCGAAGGTAGACGCGACGCCGTCGAACTCGGCGTCAGCGTACGGAAGCTCCTGGGCGTCCCCCTCGTCGAAGCGGGTCACGAGTCCGGCATCGGCCGCGGCCCGGCGTGCCTTCTCGATCTGGTCCGCGGAGATGTCGATGCCGACGACGTCGGCGCCGGTGCGGGCCGCCCGCAGCGCAACACCGCCCGTACCGCAGCCAACGTCGAGCAGACGGACTCCAGGGCCGGGCGCAAGCGCGGCGACGATGCGGTCGTGGATCGGCGCGAAGGTCTCGGCGAGCCGCTCGTAGCTCGCGCCACTCCAGGTCTCGGAGGCTGACCCCGTCACGCGGCGGAGCATACTGAGGTCGTGGGAGACCTCTTCTCCGACGCCGCCGACCGCCGTAGCGGCGAGGTAGCGCCGCTCGCGCAGCGGCTGCGGCCGACCGGCCTCGCCGACTTCGTGGGCCAGAAGCACGTGCTCGAAGAGGGGTCGGCGCTGCGACGCGCGATCGAGGAAGACCGCGTCCACTCCTCGATCTTTTACGGGCCGCCGGGCAGCGGGAAGACGACGCTGGCGCGAATCGTCGCCGCGTCGACCGGCGCCGCCTTCGAGGAGCTGTCGGCCGTGTCGGCGACGGTGAAGGACGTGCGCGAGGTGCTCGCGCGGGCGCGAGAGCGGCTCGGTACGAGCGGCCGGCGGACGATCCTCTTCCTCGACGAGATTCACCGCTTCAACAAGGCCCAGCAGGACGCGTTGCTCCCGGGCGTCGAGTCCGGGCTCGTGACGCTCATTGGCGCGACCACCGAGAACCCGTACTACGAGGTCAACTCCGCGCTCATCTCGCGAACGCAGGTCTACGAGCTCGAGCCCCTCTCCGACGAAGAGCTTGCGGAGATCGTCCGCCGCGGCGCGGCCGAGCTCGGCGTCGAGCTGGGCGACGAGATCGCCGCGCTCGTGGCGCGCCGCTCCGGCGGGGACGCACGCACGGCGCTCAACATCCTCGAGCTCGCTGCGGAGACGGCGAAGGCGGAAGGCTCGCCGCTGACCGAGGCTCACGTCGAGGACGCGGCGCGCAAGCCACCCCTCGTCTACGACAAGGCCGGCGATGCCCACTACAACTTCACGTCCGCCTTCATCAAGTCGATGCGCGGTGGCGACGCCGACGCGTCCGTCTACTACCTCGCCGCGATGCTCGAGGGGGGCGAGGACGCACGGTTCGTCGCGCGCCGGATGATCGTGCTCGCCTCCGAGGACATCGGCAACGCCGACCCGCGCGCGCTGCTCGTCGCGGTCGCCGCTGCGCAGGCGGTCGAGCACGTCGGCCTTCCCGAGGCGCGGCTCAACCTGGCGCAGGCGGCGATCTACCTCGCGCGGGCGCCGAAGTCGAACGCGAGCTACATGGCGCTGAACCGGGCGACGTCCGACGTGCAGGAGCGGGGCGCGGCGCGGCCGCCGAAGGCGCTGCGCGACGGCTCCTGGTATGGCCGGCGGCTCGGCCACGGCGAGGGCTACGTCTACCCGCACGACGACCCGAGCGGCTTCGAGACGAGCTACCTCCCGGAGGAGCTCGAGGGCCGCCGCTACTACGAGCCCTCCGGCTCGGGCGAGGAGAGCCCCGAAGCCGAGGCTCATGGCCCTTCCGGCCATCAGCCCGGGGTCTGACCCCGGTTTGGGCTTGTCAGGTCGCCAAAGCCGCTTGGAATGCGGTCTCGGCGTCCTGTCCCCGAACAGCGAAAAGCACGTATTCGAGCGACCGCGGCTCGAAGGCCTGCGCCTCTCCGACCATGATCCGAGCGCACTCGTCGAGCGGGAAGCCGCCGACTCCCGTCCCGAACGCCGGCAGCGCGAGCGAGCGGCAGCCGAGCTCGTCGGCAACGTCGAGGCAGGAGCGGGTCGTTCTGCGCACGAGCTCCGCGTTCGTGCGTAGGTCCTGGCCCATCACCGCGCCGTGGACGACGTAGCGAGCATGGAGCCGGCCGGCGGCGGTAGCGACGGCGGTCCCGAGCTCGATCGGCCCTTGCGCCATCGCTTCGTGCTCGATCTCGTCGCCGCCGGCCCGCTTCAGCGCGCCCGCGACGCCCGCCCCCATCCAGAGGTGGTCGTTCGCGGCGTTGGCGATCGCGTCGGCCTCCACCTCGGCGATATCGCCCTCGCGGACTTCGAGCTCCATGGGTCAGAGGATGCGCGCGCCGAGCGCGGAAGCGACGAGCTCGACGGCGAGCTCGCCGGTTGCGTTCTCACGGTCGAGGATCGGGTTGACCTCGACCACGTCCAGCGAGTCGAGCAGGCCCGACTCCGCGACGGTCTCCATCACGAGATGCGCCTCTCGATAGGAGAGCCCTCCTTTGACCGGCGTTCCGACTCCGGGCGCCTGGTCGGGATCGACGACGTCCATGTCGAACGAGACATGCAGGAAGGCGGCACCCGCGGCGTGGGCGAGCGCCTCACGCATGCACGGCTCGACCCCGATCCGGTCGATCTCGCTCATCGTGAAGACCTTGGCGCCGAGCGTCTGCAGAAGTTCCCGTTCCCCGTCGTCCAGCGAGCGGACACCGACGAGCGCGACCTTGCCCGGCACAACAGCCGGAAGCGGCCAGCCGTCACGCCGGAAGGCGTCGCCCGCGCGGCCGAGCGCAGCAGCGAGCACCATCCCGTGGACGTTTCCGCTGGGCGAGGTCTCCGGTGTGTTGAGGTCGCCGTGGGCGTCGATCCAGACGACCCCGCCTGGGCCCCCTCGAGCCTGGGCCATCCCCACGAGCGACCCGAGCGCGACGGAATGGTCGCCGCCGAGAACGAGGGGGAACGCACCGCGGCCGTCGACTTCGGCGACGAGCCGGGC
>DASQCM010000056.1:0-7594 GCA_035634675.1 Gaiellaceae bacterium | reverse complement strand
GAGGCGCCTTCGGCGTCGCCATCTTCGGCGCCATCTTCGCCACCAGGCTCGCCGACCGGCTGAAGCTGCTCCCGCATGCCGTCACGGCCAGGCTCGGAGGCGGCGTGCATCTCAACCCCGAGCAGGCCAAGCACCTGCCGCCGACGGTTCACGAGGACTTCCTCAACGCGTTCGCACATTCCCTCCACGGTGTCTTCCTCTTCGGCACGGCCCTCGCGGTGGTGCCATTCGTGCTCTCCTGGTTCCTAAAGGAAGTGCCCCTCCGCGACACGCTCAGCCCTGCCGGCGAGCTGGCCGAGGTCGAGGAAGCGATCGGCGGCGCGACACCCGACGAGCGGCTTGCTGCCGCGACCGACGCCCGGGCGTAATCCGAAACCCGCGGTCGCGCGTAGAGCGCTATGCGCGTATGGCCGCCATCGAGAATCGCCGCAGCGAGGTCGGGGAGGAGCTCGAGCGCCTCTACCAGGAGCACGGGGGCCGCGTCCGTGCGATCTGCCTCGCGCTGCTGCGCGATCGCGACGAGGCGGAAGACGCCGCCCAGCAGGTCTTTCTCTCCGCGTTGCGGTCGCTGCATCGCGGGACTGTTCCTCGCGACGCTGGCGCGTGGCTGGCGACGATCTCCCGGCACGAGTGCTGGGCCCGCTCGCGGCGGCCGGCCGTTGCGCCACTGCACGCCGGCCTGCACGACGTGAAGGCCGAGGATCCGTCCGCGACGGCGCTCGGACGCGCCGAGCTGGACGAGACGTGGCGTTCCGTCGCCGGGCTCCCCGACCGCCAGCGGGAGGTCCTGCTGCTGCGCGAGGTCCGCGGCCTCGGCTACGACGAGCTCGCAGAAAACCTGCAACTGAGCCGGCCCTCCGTGCGCTCGCTGCTGACGCGAGCCCGGCGCACGCTGCGCGCGCAGCTCGAGCGTGGCGCGGCGGTGCTGACCGGCGGCCCGTGGCTGAACGCGTTCGGGCGGCTGTTCGGCGATGGGTCGAACCCGGCGATCTCCCCGGTCGCGCGGACGGCCGCGGTTGGGCTCGGCGCCGTCGCGCTGACCGGCGGTGCGGTCGTGGCGCCGCATCTCGTCGCCCCGTCGCACCCGCATCGAGCACCGGCCCGCGCGACGCATCCGCGGGTCTCGCAGGACCCGTCGGGCGCGGCTGCCCCGACCGAAGATCGACTGCGCTCCGAGGACGTCACGCGGACAGTGGAGACGCATCGCGGCAGGAGCAGCGGCGGCGACTCGGGAGGAACCGCGACTCACGGCGAGCGCGGTCACGATGGCGGCACAGGGACAATCGGCTCGAGCAGTGGCTCGGGGACGTCGGACTCCGGGTCATCGGGTCGAGACGGCGGCGGCTCGGGGACGAGCACGAGCAGCGATTCGAGCGGGACGTCCTCGTCGGGTTCGAGCTCGGATGGGCTCAGCTCTGACGGGTCCAGCCCGAAAAACACAACCGTGAGCAGCTCGGACGGTGGCGGCGGGTCGTCGGGCCACGACGGCTCGGGATCGGGAGGCCTCGATTCCGGCAGCTCGGGAAGCTCGGGCGGGTTGGACGGCGGCGGCGGCTCAGGCTCGGGCTAGCGCGACTTTTTCGCGAGCGCCGACTCCTTGTGTGCATGAAGTCGCGGCGTCTCCGAGCCGCGAGAAGCAATCCGCTGAGAAGGAGATCCGATGAAGAGGCTACGAATGTTGATCGTCCCTGCGGTGCTGGTCGCCGTGGGGCTCGCGGTGGCGCTGCCGGCGCAGGCGAGGACGGGAAGCTTCTCGGGCGTGGTGGTCGCAAAGCAGCGGGCTCGCGGGACGATGCTCGTCGCCGGCGCGCACGGCGCTGGTCTCACCGTTCGCGGCCGCCTCGCGCGGGCGCACGTCGGTGACCGGGTGACTGTAAGCGGGGTGAGGCTGCGCGACGGCACGCTCCGCGCGTCGAGGCTGCGTGTGCTCTCGCACGCCCGGCACACGACCTTGCGTGGGACGGTCGTCCGCAGGATGGCCCGCGGCACGCTGCTCGCGAGTGGGCACAGCGTCGTTCTGATCCACCGCCGCAGCCGGCACGTCTCGTCGAGGTCGGATCACGGCGGGCTCGAGGCCGGTGACGTCGCACGGTTCGGGATCCGCTTCGACGACGACGAGGCCTTCGAAGACGGGCAGCCTGTCCAGATCGGGCAGGCGAGCACCGCGCGGATCGAGGGGAGGATCGTCTCCATCTCGCCCTTCGTGGTGTCGCTCGAAGGGCTGCCGCTGACGATCACGGTCCCGGCCGGGACGAACCTGCCGGCCGGCCTCGCGCCCGGCCAGCGGATCGAGTTCACGGTCCAGGTCGGGAGCGCCAACACGTTCACGCTCGTCGCGATCGACGAGGTCGAGAACGATGACGGGCACAACGGCGGCGACGACGGAGGCGGAGGCGGTGGTGGCGACGACGGCGGTGGTCACCACTGACTCGAGACTCGCCCAGCGCGGAACGGGGCCGGCAACCGCCGGCCCCGGGCCGTGTCAGCCGCCCAACACTCCCTCGGCGGCCGCCGACGGCTCGGGGTCCGGCAGGCGGGTCATCCGGAAGCCGTTGACGAAGCCGAGGAGGGCCGCGAGGAACGGGACGAGCAGGGCGAACTGAAGCGCCCGTGGCCTCGACACCGTGTTGATGTGGAGGATCTCCTCCTGGACGTCCTGCGGCTGCCCTTTCAGCAGCTCCTCGAGATGTGTGTTCGTCATCACCTCGGCGTTCTTCTCGAGACCAGACGAAACCTGGGTCTTCTCCGTTGGTGACAACACGGTGCTCGCGTTCGCGTGGTGCGTGAACACGAGGGACAGTGATCCGAGCATGATCGCGCCGGCGAAGGCCAGGCCGAACGAGAGGCCGAACGAGCCGCCCGCGGAGTTGACCCCCGCTGCCTCGCTCACCCGTTCCTCTTCGATGGGAGAGAGCGTGTAATTGTTGAGCTGCGAGACGAGAAGCCCCAGGCCGGACCCTGCAACCAGCAGCGGCGCGACCAGCGCCCAGCCCGAATGGATGTGCGGGACCAGCGGGATGATGGCCGCGACGCCGATAGCGAGCAGCCCGAAGCCGAACCGGATGATCCTGCTCGGGCTCTTCCCGCCCAACTTCCTCCCGGCATAGAGCGCGACCACGAACATGCTGAGCGAGAGCGGGGCGATGGAGAGCCCCGACTGCAGCGCGTTGTACTCGAGCACCATCTGCAGGAAGATCGGCAGCGCGATCATCAACCCGCCGAGGGCGATCTGCTGCAGCGTCTGGCCCGTGATCCCGAAGCGGAAGTACTTCGACTTGAAGAGCGCCGCGTCGATCAGCGCGGGCTTGCCCTCGCGCTTCCGCTTCCTGAGCCACCACGCGAGCAAGCCCATTGCGCCGGCGCCAACTGCGAGCAGGGCGCCGACCGCACCGCCGCCCTCCTGCCACACGAGGATTCCGAGCACGATCCCGCCCATGCCGAGCGCGGAGAGGATCGCGCCGACGACGTCGACGCCGCGTTCGCCTGTGTACGGGACGTCGTGGACGAGCTTGATCCCGAACAGGACGATCGCGATGATCACGACCTCGCCTCCGAACGCGACCCGCCACGACAGATAGGTGGTGATGAAGCCTCCGAGCAGTGGGCCGACAGCGGCGGCGATCGCGGCGCTGGCTCCGACGAGCGCGTAGGCGCGCCGCTGGGCCGGTCCCTCGAAGTTGCCGTGGATGAGCGACTGCATCGCGGGGAGGAGGAGCGACGCGCCGAGGCCGCCGACGACCGCCCAGAAGATGATGATCGGGGTCAGGCTCTGCGAGAAGACCATCGAGAGCGCGCCGGCCGCATAAGCGAGTAGGCCGATGACGTAGGCGCGCTTGCGGCCGATCAGGTCTCCGATCTTGCTTCCGATCAGGATGAACGCCGCCGACACGAGGGCCTCGAGCGCGATCGCCGACTGGACGCCGCTCGCCGTCGTGTCCAGGTCGTGGACGACGGCCGAGATCGAGACGTTCATCAGCGACGTGTCGACGACGAGCACGAACATCGCCATCGCAAGGAGGACGGCCAGCTTCGTTTCGCCGCCCGATTCCGCAACCGGAGGCGCGACGGCGCCGGTGCCGCCCGCGGGTGTCGCCTGCTCGGCCAGTTCGTCTCCTCCTGTCGTTGCCGAATTTTTCACAGTCTCAGACGCTCTGGACGTCGTCAGGGCGGCATGCACCCCTGACAGCGAGGTGCACGCGCCGATAGAAGTGAGTTGTGGTCGCCTCGCTCTCGAGCTTCGTCGAGCAACACAGCGACTGGGCGCTCCTGCTGCTGTTCCTCCTGGTCGCCCTGGAGTCGTTCGGGCTGCCACTGCCGGGCGAGACGACGCTGATCGCGTGCGCGGTGCTCGCCTCCCAGGGCGCGCTCTCGATCGGCTGGGTGATCGTGGTGGCGACCGCGGCCGCGATCATCGGCGACAACCTCGGCTACTGGGTCGCGCGCGAGCACGGCCGGACGCTGCTCGACCGCTTCGCCTTCACCCGCCGCTACGCCGACCGATACCTGCCTGTCACCGAGCGGTTCTTCGCGCGGCACGGCGGCAAGACCGTCTTCCTCGGCCGCTTCGTCGCCGTGCTCCGCGTCACCGCCGCCTGGGCCGCGGGCCTCTCGCGGATGGACTGGTGGCGCTTCCTAGCCTGGAACGCGGCCGGCGGCATCGTCTGGGCGACGAGTGTCGCGCTCATCGCCTACTTCGTGGGACAGGCGGCCGCCGATGCCATCAGCCGGTACGGGCTCTACGCCGGCGGCGGCGTCCTACTGCTGGCAGCCGTTGGCTTCCTGATCGTGCGCTGGATCGAGCGCCGCGTCGTCGAGGACGACGGCGAGACGGACGAGAACTAGTTCCCGGATCCCTTCTCGTACGAGGGCCGGTGGTCTCCGTGCGGGCCGGTGACCCACCAGAGGCCGAAGAGCATGCCGGGGACGACGATGCCGCCGATCACGATCGCGTTGCACACGATCGCCCAGAACCACTCGATGTTGGACATGGCCAACACACCCTGACCCTAACCGAGTACGCGCCGCCCTGGGGACATCATCCGTGCGGACGATCCCCTCCGTCCCCTAGGCGGCGGTGCGGGCAAGCGCCTCACCGCGCGCCCGCAGCTCGTAGCACCGTCCGTCCAGCTCGTAGAGGATGGGTGAAAGACCGCAGTCGGTCACCCAGTTCTGGACTTCCCGGAGCAAGAGTGCGAGGTCCCAGCGCTCGGCGCGCAGGGCGACCGCGACGAAGAGCATGTCCTCCCGGCGATGCAGCCACGCGAGACGCGCGGTGTGGAGGCGAAGCCACAGCTGCTGCGCGTCGTCGCCGGTCGGCATCTCGAAGAAGACGATCTCGTCGAACTCGGTGTCCTCGAACATGGAGGCAAGGGTCGCGCGTGGGGGCGTGCGGCCGCCTGACCCACCGGGGTCATTCCCGGTTAAGAGTTCGTGTGGTTTCCGCCGACCCGATCCTGCGAACAACTGCGCTTGTCTGGCGTCGGCGGTTGTGCCACAGTTAGTAGCCCGACCTGGAGGGGACTGCCTCCAGTGAGACAGGCCGCAACCAAGCACAACTCCGTCGACAGCCTCGACGATCAAGTGGGGCTGCGCAGCGCTGCCTTCGGCGGCGGGCCGGCGAGATCCGATCTCGCGGTCACGGGCCTCGCGGTGCTCGGCGCGGCTGCTGCCGCGACGATCACCCTCACGGGCGGAGTGGCGCCGCAGCCGACGCTCGCTGCAGCAGTCCTCGTCGCGAACATCGTCATCCTGGCCGTGGCCGGGCTGCTCTGGCGGCACGGCCGTCCCTCGAGCGCCCTCGGGACCCTCCTGCTCGCGCAGGCCCTGCTCATAGGACTGAGCTCGCTCGCCGGCTCACCCACCCCCGGTGTCTATCTCGTCGGAATCTTCGCCGGCTGGGTTGCCGCGATCGGCGCCACCTGGCTGGTGGTGGCGTTCCCCGGCGTCCGCCCGAGAGGCGCCGCCTGGACGGTTCTCGGGCTTGCGGGTGCGACGATCGTGCTCGGCGAGCTGCCGATGCTCTTCACGTCGTCTGCGGTCCACAGCCTCCCGGCGGTGGGGCGCTGCGTCGCCGACTGCCCGGCCAACGCAGCCCGCATCGTGGACGCGCCCGGTGTCGCGACCGCCTTCCGGCACGTGGAGGCCGGCCTGCAGGCGCTCTGGGGCGCCGCCTTCCTCGTGTACATGGCCCTTCATTTCCTGCGCGCGAGCAACCCCCGGCGGCGCGTGCTCGCGCCCATGTACCTGGTGACCGCGCCGTTCGTCGTCCTCTTCGCCGTCAACGGATTCGTCTCGGAGGTCGCGGGTTACAGGAACATGGGGCTGAGCACCGCCCTCGCGAGCGCGCGCATCGCGGCGCCGCTCGGGTTCATTGCCGCCCTCCTCTTCGCCGGCGCGTATGCCGGCGCGGCGCTCGCCTACATGACCGGGCGCCTTACCGGCCAGCCGTCGCTCGCCGCGGTCGAGCAGCTCGTCCGCCGCGTCCTCGACGACGCACAGGCCCAGCTGGCGTTCTGGTCGCCGCCGTACGGGAGATTCGTCGACCGTCACGGCAGGCCGGTCTCGCTCGATCCAGCGGACAGAGGACGTTCCTGGCGGTCGTTCCCTCACGGCGGCGAGCCGGTTCTGGCGATCGTCCACGACAGCGTGCTGGGCGAGGACACGGAGCTCGTCGAGGCGGCGGGCGCCGCGGCGATGCTCGCGGTCGAGAACCGTCGGCTCCAGGAGCATCTCGTCGACTCGGTGCAGGCGCTGCGCGCGTCGCAGCAGCGGCTCGTCACCGCGTCCTCGTCCGAGCGAAGGAAGATCGAGCGCGACCTGCACGACGGCCTGCAGCAGACGCTCGTGGCCCTCCGGATCCATCTCGAGCTGGCGCAGGGCCTCGCCGAGGAAGGGAGTGGGCTCAGCCGACGGCTGGCGTCTCTGAGCGCGGGCTTCGACGAGGCGCTCGAGGAGCTCCGGGCGCTCGCCCACGGCATCTACCCGCCGCTCCTCTCCGAGGAAGGGCTCGCGGCAGCACTGCGCGAGGCTGCGCGGCGCTCGACGGTGCCGCTCTCGATCGGTGTGGAGGACGTCGGTCGCCTCTCGGAGGAGTGCGAGACCGCCGTCTACTACTGCTGCCTCGAGGCGCTCCAGAACGTCGCGAAGCACGCCGGGGACGACGCGGTAGCCGAGCTGCGTCTGTGGCGGGACGGCCGGGCCGTCTGCTTCGCGGTCGTCGACGATGGCGTCGGCTTCGTCCCGAATCCCGGGCGAGGTGACGTCGGCCTGACGAACATGGCCGATCGCATCGGCGCCGTGGGCGGCTCGCTCGTGATCCGGTCGGAGCCCGGGGAGGGGGCAACGGTCCAGGGCCGCGTCACCGCCCAGGCCCCGGAGCGGGTCAAGAACCACCTCCTCCGGGTTTGAGCAGCATGGAGGACGAGCGCGTGTACCGCGTCGTGGTCGCGGAGGATTCCTTCCTCATCCGGGAAGGGCTGCGCAGCGCGCTCGAGCAGGACTCGGAGGAGGTCGAGGTCGCCGAGTACTGCCCCGACCTGGGGTCGCTCCTCCAGGCCGTCGACGAGCACCGGCCCGACGTCGTGATCACGGACAT
>DASQCM010000055.1:0-3779 GCA_035634675.1 Gaiellaceae bacterium | reverse complement strand
ACGCCGGCGGCCATCCGACGCAGATCATCGACCGCTTCTGGTTCCGCTCGATCTACTTCCGCGAGCCGAGCGGCGTCCTGTTCGAGATCGCGACCCTCGGGCCTGGCTTCGCAACGGACGAGGATCCGGCGCACCTCGGCGAGAAGCTCATCCTGCCTCCGGCGTTCGAGCACCTGCGCGAACGCGTCGAGCCGATTCTCACGCCGCTTCCGGACCCGCGAGCCAACTGGGTCGCGCAGTAGTCGTCGGCTCGGGGCCGAACGGCCTCGCCGGTGCGATCGAGCTCGCGCGCGCGGGGCTCGACGTCGTCGTGCACGAGGCGGCGGACGGGATCGGCGGTGGGATGCGGACGGAGGAGCTGACGCTGCCCGGCTTCCGGCACGACGTCTGCTCGGCGATCCATCCGCTCGCCTCGCTCTCGCCCGTCTTCCGCGATCTTGACGTCGAATGGATCCATTCGCCGGCCGCGTTGGCGCATCCGCTCGACGACCGCGTGGAGCTCGCGCGGCGCGGGCGGCCGTCGGGCTACGGACGCGCACTCTTCGCCGGCTGCTGCGCGCACTCGGGGCAGCCGATCGAGCGGCCGGCGAGCCTCGGGGTCGGAGTCGTCCTGCTCACGCTCGCACACACGGTCGGCTGGCCCTTTCCCCGCGGCGGCTCGCAGGCTCTCGCGGACGCGCTCGCTGCGCGACTGCGCGGGCTCGGCGGCGAGATCCGTACCTCGTCGCCGGTCGAGGAGATCCCGGAAGCGGACCTCGTCCTGTGTGACACCGCGCCGGGCTTCGTGGGCCGCTCCGTCCGCTACGGGCCGGGTGCGTTCAAGCTCGACTGGGCGCTGGAGCGGCCGATCCCGTGGCGCGACGAGCGGGTGGCGCTCGCGGCGACCGTCCACCTCGGCGGGAGCGTGAGCGAGATCTCCGCCTCAGAGCGCTCGCCCGGCTCCGCCCGCCCGTTCGTCCTGCTCGCACAGCCGAGCCTGTGGGACGGTACGCGTGCGCCGGCCGGGCGGCACACCGCGTGGGCGTACTGCCACGTCCCGAACGGCAGCGACCGGGACATGACCGAGGCGATCGAGGCGCAGGTGGAGCGCTACGCGCCGGGCTTCCGCGACCAGATCATCGCGCGCAGCGCGCTCGGCCCGCGCGAGCTCGAGGCGCACAACCGCAACCTCGTCGGCGGCGACGTGAACGCAGGCGCGATGACGGTGCGGCGCGTCTTCGCGCCGGGTTACCGGACCTCACGGCGCGGCGTCTACCTCTGCTCGGCGGCGACGCGACCGGGCGGCGGCGTGCACGGCCTGTGCGGCTTCCTCGCTGCACGCCGCGCCCTCCGTGATCTGCGCGCGTGGAAGTCGTGACGCTTACGTGCGTGGCTGCTACCGGTCTTAGCGCCCGGGCTGCGGCAGCGAGGATGTGTCGACGACCTCGAAGTCGGCGCCCGTGAGGCGGCCGAGGGTGTGGAGCTGGTCGTTCGACCAGTGCCGGTCCGGCGCGCCCGAGATGTACCAGGGCGAGCCGTTGTCGGCGAGGATCATCCCGTAGCGCTGCAGCGCCGTCAGCACCACTCGCGCCTGCGGCGGGAACGCTGCGACGTTAACGCTCGCCTTCAGCCTCACTCGCAGCCCCATCGGCGGTAGCGAGGGGTCATTCGAGCTCGACGCGTAGTGACGCGCGGGATAGACGTAGGCGCGGCGGGTCTGCGAAGCGGTGAAGCGCAGCGCGTGGTCGATCGTGCCGCGCGCGGCCTCGTCCCAGCGCGCGAGGCCGGGGAAGATCGGAAGGCCCGCCGCGTCCGCAGACGTCCAGCCCGCCGGGCGGAGGTGGTTCGAGCGAAGGCTCCAGACGGCGCCCGAGCCGGCCGTCCAGCCGTGGGTGGTGTGGCGGAGGTCGTACAACTCGTACAGCCGGCACGAGCTCCTGTCCACGAGGATCGCGTGCCGGTCGCCCGTCGAGCGCGAGCCGCCCTCGATGTGGACGTGGCGCGGGATCGGGTAGCGGACCCGGTTCGACTCGTCGGCGTAGTCGAACGAGACGCGGGAGCGCGGCGTCGTCTTCGAGACTACGTCGAACGGGATGCCGATCGGCCCTCCGTCCCACGTGCCGGAGCCGAAGTCCGCGTGCACGGCCGAGTCCAAGCCGATCGACCCGATCAACTGCGCGGAGTCGGCCGCGACGGGGAGCTTGTCGACGCGCTGGTTCCAGGCGTTGCTCGCCGGGAAGACCGCGCAGTGGCGCGCGGCGGGCAGCCGCAGCGCGTGCGCGGACGAGCCCGCGAGGAGCGCGAGGAGGACCGCTGGAACGAGCGCAAGGCGCTTCACGCCCCTATGCATCGGCCGAAGCGTGTCCGATACTGAGCACCATGGCGTCAGCACCCTTGCGGCGGGTGCTCGTCGTTGACGACGACGACGACATCCGCCTCCTGCTGGAGCAGCTCCTCCAAGGGGCCGGCTACGCGGTGGGAACCGCTCAGGACGGGCGCGCCGCGCTGCGCGTCTTCCACACGAATCCGTGCGATCTCGTGATCCTCGACCTCTCGATGCCGGAGCTCGATGGCTTCGAGACGCTCGAGCGCATCCGCGACCTCAGCGATGTACCGGTGATCCTCCTCACGGCCCGCAGCGGCGAGATCGACAAGGTGCGAGGCTTCCGCGCCGGCGCCGACGACTACGTCGTCAAGCCCTTCGGGCGCCAGGAGCTGCTGGCACGCATCGAGGCGCTGCTGCGCCGTACCCCGGAGCCGACGCACCTTGAGAGCTACGACGACGGCGCGATCTCGATCGACTACGAGCGGCGGCTCGTGGTCTGCCGGGGGTTGCCCATCCAGCTCACCCCGCTCGAGTTCCGGATCCTCGACGCGCTCGTCCGGCATGCGGGCCGCGTGCTCTCCGCGGACCAGCTCGTCGAGCACGGCTGGGGCCACACCGCCGGCGTCTCGCGCGACCAGGTCAAACTCTACGTCTCGTACCTCCGTAAGAAGCTCGGTCAGGCCGACGGCTTCCAGCCGATCGAGACGGTTCGCGGTTTCGGCTACAGGTACGTGCCGCCGCCCTAGTCCGGCGGCAGAGTGACCGTCACGCATGTGCCTTCGCCCTCCTGGCTCTGGAGGGAGATCGCGCCGCCGTGGGCGTCGACGATCGCGCGCGCGATGACGAGGCCCAGCCCGGTGCCCGGGATCGCGCGACGGGTGGCGGTGGACGCCCGGTAGAAGCGGGAGAAGAGCTGGCCCATCTCCTCGTGCGGGATCCCGATGCCGGTGTCGGTGACCTCGAGGCGCACCTTGCCGTCGCCGTTGCTCGTCGACACCATCACCGAGCCGCCCGAGGGCGTGAACTTCAGGGCGTTCGAGACGAGGTTGTCGAGCACCTGCCCGAGCCGGCCGGCGTCTGCTTCGAGCGGCAGCGGGCCATGGGTGTCGAGCACGAGCTCGATTCCCTGCTCGGCTGCAGTCGGCAGGGCGGCCGCCACGGCTTCGGTGGCGAGCTCCGTGAGGTCGGTCTCGACCGGTTCGAGCTCGAGCCGGTCGGCCTCGATCTGGGCGACGAGCAGGAGGTCCTCCACGATCCGCTGCAGGCGGGTCGTGCCGCGCCGGATGACGCGAAGGTAGCTGCGGCCGGCGTCCCCGAGCTCGTGCTCCTCGTCGCCGAGCATCTCGAGGAAGCCCGAGATCGAGGTGAGCGGGGTGCGCAGCTCGTGCGAGACGGCCGCGACGAACGCGTCGCGGAGCCGCTCGAGCTGACGGTCCGCGGTCACCTCCCGCAGCGTCCAGATCCGCCCGACGAT
>DASQCM010000054.1:0-7784 GCA_035634675.1 Gaiellaceae bacterium | reverse complement strand
TAGTCCGCGACGAGCAGCGTGTCGGCGGCTTTCAGCCGCGCGGTCAGCTCGTCGACAACCTGTTCTTTTTGTTCCTTCTTCATCTCACCTCGACTGGTCTTCTGCCCCCGCAGAGAGGACTGCCAGTGGTCTTAGGCGGGTCAGGCCGGAACTGTAGCGGCCTCCGGCTGCTGTTCGTCCAACTCTTCCAGGATGCCGCGGATCCGCGCCGGATCGACGTGGATGCCGGGCCCCATCGTGCTCGTGAGCGTGATCTGCCGGATGTAGCGTCCCTTCGCGGCCGCCGGCTTCGCGCGCACGATCTCGTCGAGCACGGCGGCGTAGTTCTCGACGAGCGCCCGCTCGTCGAAGCTCTTCTTGCCGATCACGACGTGGACGTTCGCACCGCGGTCGGTGCGGTACTCGAGCTTGCCGGCCTTGGCCTCCGAGACAGCCTTTCCGACGTCCATCGTCACGGTGCCGGTCTTGGGGTTCGGCATCAGGCCGCGCGGCCCGAGAATGCGGCCGAGCTTCCCGACGTTGCCCATCTGGTCGGGCGTCGCGATCGCAACATCGAACTCCGTGAAGCCTTCCTCGATCTGCTTCGCGAGATCCGCCGACCCGACGATGTCGGCGCCGGCCTCCTCCGCCTCGCGGGCCTTGTCGCCCTCGGCGAAGACGGCCACGCGCACGTCCTTGCCGCTCCCATTCGGGAGCATCAGCGTGCCGCGCAGCTGCTCGTCGGCGTGACGGACGTTGAGGCCGAGCCGGAAGTGCAGCTCCACCGACTCGTCGAACTTGAGGTTGCCGAACGCCTTCAGCAGCCGGACAGCCTCGACCGGGGAGTAGACCTGCTCGCGCTCGAAGGTCGCGCGGGCGTCGCGATATCGCTTGCCGTGCTGTGCCATCAGAGATCCACCTCGACTCCCATGCTCCGCGCCGTCCCGGCGATGATCTTCGACGCCTGGTCGACGTCGCGCGCATTCAGGTCCGGCATCTTGGTCTCGGCGATCCGGCGCACCTGGTCGCGCGAGAGGCGGCCGACCTTCAGCCGGTTGGGCTCGCCGGAGCCCTTGTCCAGCCGCAGCGCCTCCTTGATCAGGACGGCGGCCGGCGGCGTCTTCGTGATGAACGTGAAGGAGCGGTCCTCGAAGACCGTGATCTCGACCGGGATGATGCGGCCGTTCTGGTCGGCCGTCTGGGCGTTGAACGCCTTGCAGAACTCCATGATGTTGACGCCGTGCTGACCGAGCGCAGGGCCGACCGGCGGCGCCGGGTTCGCCTGGCCGCCGGGGATCTGGAGCTTGATCAGGGTGAGAACTTTCTTCGCCATCAGTTCCTCAGTCGAGTTTCTTGACGTTGTCGAATCCGACTTCGACCGGCACCTGCCGCTCGAAGATGTTGACCATCACCTGGAGTTTCTGCCCGTCCGGGTTGACGTCGGTGATCTCGCCGTCGAAGTCCGCCAGCGGCCCCGACGTGATCTTCACCGACTCGCCGAGCTGGAACTCGACCTGGGAGCGTGCCGGGGCGGCAACCCCCGCGCCGGTGTGGAGGATCCGGTCGACCTCCGGCTGCGAGAGCGGAACCGGCGTCGCGCCGGCGCCGACGAAGCCCGTCACACCCGGCGTGTTCTTCACGACCGTCCAGGCGTCGTCGTTGAGGTCCATGTTCACGAGCACGTAGCCGGGCAGCGTCCGCTTCTCGGCCTGCACCTTCTGGCCGTCCTTCGTCTCGATCACCTGCTCGGTCGGGACGACGACCCGCCGGAAGCGGGAGCGCTGGTTCATCGATTCGATCCGGTGCTCGAGATTGGTCTTCACCTTGTTCTCGTGCCCGGAATACGTGTTGATCACATACCAACGAAACATTGCGGTCTCTCCCCCCGGCCTAACGGAGCAGCAGGTGCTCGACGACGTACTTCCACACTTCGTCGTTCAGCCACAGGTAGAGGCCGGTGATGAGGCAGGCGATGATGACGACCGCGGTGCCGCTGACCACCTGCTGCTGATTCGGCCACTCGACCTTCTGCAGCTCGGCCCAGGCCTCGCCGACGAAGCGCACGCCGGGGATCCCCGGCCGGACCTGGTCGGTGCGCTCGCGGCGCACCTCGGCCGGCTGCTCGCGAGGCTCCTCCTCGGCGGTCGGCCGCGGCCGGACAGGCGGACGAAGCGGCGGAGTTCCCGCAGCCTGCGCGCGGCGCCGCTGGCGCTCCTGGCGCGTGGACCGGGCCATCAGCGGGTCTCCCGGTGCACGGTATGGCAGCCGCACCAGCGGCAGTATTTGCGGAACTCGACGCGGTCGGGCGAATTGCGCTTCGACTTCTGCGTCTGATAGTTCCGCCGCCTGCACTCGGTGCAGGCAAGCGTGATTGCGACTCTGACTCCGGTTGCCATTTAGCTCTTCTTCGAATCCGAGGGACGCGCTCCAGTAGCGCCGGGTGGGCTCGAACCACCGACCTCTGCATTATGAGTGCAGCGCTCTGACCAGCTGAGCTACGGCGCCTCGGGCCGCAACACTGTAGCGGAGAGAACGGCGGCGGCTAGTGCGACTCGATGAACTCGAGCGTGCGCCGCCAGGCGTTGTCGGAGGCGTCCTGGAACTCTTCCTGCTTGCGGTCGAAGAAGCTGTGCGGCGCGCCCTCGTACTCGATCAGCTCGTACTCCTTCCCTGCTTCCTGGAGCGCTCGCTCGAACTCGAGATTGTCCAGATGGCTGATGGCCTGGTCGGCCCCGCCCTGGAGCGCCAGGATCGGCGCGCCCATCTCCGGGACAAACGGAAGCGCCCGCGCCGGCCGGCCGTAGAAGCCGACCGCTCCGTCGAGCTCGTCGTGGAACGCCGTGGACACCCATGAGTTCGAGCCGCCGAAGCAGAAGCCGACCGTGAAGAACGAGGTGCAATCGAGCCCGAGCAGCAGGCGGAGGCACGTACCGACGTCCTCCATCACCTGGTGCGGTGTGAGCGCGTCGACGTGCGGCCCGTACTCGAAGTCGTCGTCGCGCTTGGCGACTCCGGCAGTCCGGCCGAAGTAGTCGAAGGCGACGGCCGCGTAGCCGCGCTCGGCGAACCGCAGCGCGAGCTCCTCGTAGAAGCGGTAGAGCCCACGGACGTCCGGGAGGATCACGATGCCCGTCGAGAAGTCCTCCTCCGGGAGCGCCTGGAACGCGGCGAAGTGGTTCCCGTCCTCGGACGCGAGGACGACGTCGTCGTGGGAGACGGCGGCGCCGGAGATGCGCGGGATCGGCGGCTCGGAGTCGAGCTCGAAGCACATGCCGCGAGCGTACGAAAGGAGGTGCCGGCTCTGCGGCGTACCCTGGTCCCGATGGAGGAAGAATCGCAGCGCGCCGAGATGAACGCCGCGATCCGCGCCCAGCGGGAACGGGGCGCGGTGCCGCGGTCGATGTTGCCGTCCGAGGACGAGCCACAGGCCGAGCCGCCGCCTGAGCCTCCCGAGCCCGCCCCGCCGGCGAAGACCGGCGTGCTCGCCAGGCTGTTCGGACGCTGAGCCCGTATCCGTAGGGCTCTTGCGACGTTCAACCGTCGCATGAAAGCGGCGAACGGAGACAACGAGGGGTGGCGCTGGAAGCTGTGGCTGCAGATCGCCGCGGCCAGCCTCGTCGTGCTCGTGGGCGCGATCGCGGTCGGCTCGGCGGTCGCCGGGCCGTTCTTCTGGTACCCGTGCAGCCTCGACGGCCTCGAGGCGCACGGCCCTTCGCAAGCCAGCGTCCTGCTCGCCCGTGACGGGTCCCGGATCGGGATGCTCGGCGCGAGCGGCTCCCGGCTTCCGGTCTCACTCCCGAAGGTCAGCCCGGTCATGCGGCAGGCGATGGTCGACACCGAGGACAGCCGCTTCTACACCAACAACGGGATCGACTACATCGGGATCCTTCGGGCGCTGAAGACGGACGTGACGTCCGGCCAGCTCGCGCAGGGCGGCTCGACGATCGAGCAGCAGCTCGTCCGCAACGTCTACCTCAGCCCACGGCAGACGCTGAGCCGCAAGCTCACCGAGGCTTGCCTCGCCGTCCAGCTCGACCGCCGCTGGAGCAAGGACCGGATCCTCACCGCGTATCTGAACGACATCTACTTCGGGCGAGAGGCGTACGGGATCGAGGCGGCTGCCCGCACGTACTTCGGCGTCCACGCAAAGGATCTCTCGCTCGAGCAGGCGGCCCTCCTCGCCGGGCTGCCGCAGGCACCGTCCGCCTACGACCCGGTGGCGCGGCCTGATGCAGCTCGAGCTCGTCGCGCGGAGGTTCTGCAGGCGATGCTCAAGGCCGGCGACATCTCAGAGCGCCGCTACGCACGAGCGCTGCACAGCGCGCTTGGCGTCCATCTGAAACGTGCGCCTGGAATCGCCGGGCAGACCTACCTGACCGACTTCATCACCTCCCAGCTCGTGAAGGACTACGGGGCGGAGCTCGTTCGCCGCGGCGGCCTGCGCATCTACACCACCCTCGACGCGAAGGCCCAGGCGGAGGCGACGCGATCGATCCTCGGCACGCTCAGCCGCAAGACCGACCCCGCAGGCTCCATCGTCTCGATCGACCCGAAGACGGGCGAGATCCACGCGATGGCGGTTGCCCAGACGGGGAAGCGGATCTCCTACGACATCGCCGCCGACGGACGACGGCAGGCGGGCTCCACGTTCAAGATGTTCGTGCTGACGCAGGCCGTGCTGCGGCACATCAACCCGGTGGCGACGAAGTACCTCTCGGCGCCGTTCCTCGGCCCGAACAACTGGCGCGTCCAGACGTTCGAGCACACGTACTCCGGCCGGATCCCACTCACGCAGGCGACCCTCCTCTCGGACAACACGGTCTTCGCGCGGCTCACGCTCGACGTCGGGCCGAAGCCGGTCGCCGACCTCGCGAAGAAGATGGGGGTCCAGGCGAGGTTGAAGCCGCACCCGTCCATCGGGCTCGGGGCGGAATCGATCAGCCCGCTCGACCTGGCGACCGCGTACGCGACGCTCGCTGCGGGGGGCGTCGAGCGAGAACCAACCATCCTGATGAAGGTCGCCTTCCCCGACGGGCACACGAGCACGGCTCCGAGCAGCCCCGGCAAGCGCGTGATCGACGCGGAGGTCGCCGCCGCCGTGACGAAGGTGCTCGTCCAGAACGTCCAGGCAGGAACCGGAACGGCCGCGGCGCTCTCCGGACGCCCGGTGGCCGGCAAGACGGGGACGACCGACAGCTTTGCGGACGCCTGGTTCGCTGGCTGGGTGCCGCAGCTCGCGAGCGTCGTCTGGGTCGGCTATCCGACGGGCGAGAAGCCGATGCGCGGGGTGCATGGAATCGCCGGCGTCACGGGCGGAACCCTCCCCGCGCAGATCTGGCACGCGTACATGACCGCGGTACTGCAGGGCCAGCCGGTGGAGCAGTTCGCCGACCCGGGATCCCCGCAGTACAAGCCGTGGTGCGGGCGCTATCAGTTCGCTCGCACGTTCCGCAACGCGCGGAAGCTCGACGGCAAATGCCACGAGAAGTCGCACAAGAAGAAGACGACGACGGCGAAGACGACCACCGCGAAGACGACCACCGTCCGCATCACGACGCAGCAACTGCCGACGACAACGGCACGCGTGCCGACGACGACTCAGGCACCGCCCACCACCACGGAACCTCCGCCGACGACCACCGCGCCGCCGACGACGACCACCATGACCCCGACTACGACGACGACGCCCTGACGTGCGGCCGGGCGGGCCGAAGCCCGCCCGGCGCCCGACGCCAGGCCCGCTTTAGGCGGCCCGCTTCCTCCCGAGCATCTTCTCCCACCAGTCGTCCTCGTCGACGAGCGTGGCGACGACCTTCGGCCCACTCGGCCAGCGCGGCAGGGTAACGCGGCGCTGCTTCGTGAGCTCCTCGAGCACGGTGGCGCGGAGCGTGTGCAAACGCTCGTGCTGCGCCGCCATGTCGCGTGCCAGCTCGGCGCGCTCGACATCGCGGCGGGCGACGTCGTACTCGACCTCCAGCAGGCTGTCCCTGCTGACGCTCTCCTCGATGGTGCTGGACATGCGGCGCTCCTCCTCGACTCGCAGTGCTACCCGGACGCCGCAGTTGTCCTGGCGCAATCGTCGTCAACGAACCAGCCGGCCGGTATCCCTCGAACAGGCGTTTCTGTGTCCGGAAGGCCACTTGTCAAGTTCGGCGCCTCGGATGCCGATAGACGCGAGGTGATTCCGCTGCGGCAGGTGGATCCCGCGCTATGAGCGCCGAGCAGGAGCGGCTGCCCCAGCGGCAGCTCGGCCAGCTCATGACGGAGCTGGGACTGATCAGCGAGGAACAGCTCGCGACCGTCCTCGAGGTGCAGCAGCGGTCGAAGCGGCCCATTGGGCAAATCATCGTCGAGCTCGGCTTCGCTTCCGGAGCAGCAGTCGCGCACGCGCTCGCCATGCAGAGCGGCGGCGCGCTGAGGACCGAGTACGGCTTCGCGCTCGGCGTCCCCCCCGTGGATGGCAACCCCGACTCCGAGGAGACGTCGGGCGGCCTGCCCAAGCTTCGGCTGGCGGCGACGGCGGTGCAGCCGATTCGCACCCAGACTGCGCCGGCCGACGAGGTCTCCGTCGGAGCGTCCGAGGAGCCCGACGTCGCCGAGACAGAGCCGGACGAAACGCCTGCGGACGCCGAGGCCGAGGAAGAGGTCGAGGTCGAGGAGGTTCCCGAGGAGACCGAGCCGGAGATCGAGGCCGAGCCCGAAATCGAGGCAAAGACCGAGCCCGAGGCAGAAGCTGAGCTCGACGCGGTCGTCGAGGCGCCCGATGTCGCGGCGCCGGACCAGGCCGAGCTCGAAGAGCTACGGGGGGAGATCGAGCGGCTCGAGACAGCGCTCGACGAGACCCGCAGCGCGCACGAGCAGGAGCTGAGCCGGCTGCGCGAGGAGCACGCCCATGCAACGGCAGAGCTTGGGCGTGTCCAGACCGCTTTCGCCGAGGCGCAGACCGCGCACGAGCAGGAGCTGACCCGGCTCCACGAGGAGCACTCCCACGCCACTACGGGTTCCGAAGACCTCAGGACCGCTCTCGCTGAGGCGCAGACCGCGCGCGAGCAGGAGCTGGGCCGCCTCCGGGAGAAGCACGAGCATGCGCTAAGCCGGCTGCAGGAGGAGCACGACCTCGCCGCTGCGGAACTCGGGAGTGTCCAGAACAAGCTCGCCGAGACGCAGACCGCGGCCGCCGACCAGTTCCTACGCCTGGCCGAGGAGCAGGAGCGGCACGCGGCGGAGCGCGAAGCGATCGCCGCTCAGCGCGACGGCCTCCAGGAGGAGCTCGGCGCCACGCTCGAGCGGCTCGCCGCGCTTGGGCAAGCCGCCGACGAACGCGACCAGCTGCGCGTCGAGGTCGAGCGGGTTGACGCCGCCCTGATCGAGGCTCGTGCGGCGGCCGCCGACGACGCTCGCCTGCGCGAGCAGGTCGAGAGCCTCGGGCGCGCCCTTGCCGAGACGCACGCAGGCCACGAAGAGCAGCTAACCCGGCTCCAGGAGGAGCAGGATCACGCCACGGCGGAGCTCGAGCGCCTCCAGGCCGCCCTCGCCGAGGCGCAGGTCGCAGCCGCCGAGCAGGAGCGCCGTCTCGCCGAAGAGCAGGAGCGGCACATCTCCGAGCGTGACGAGATCGCCGCGCAGAGCGAAAGCGTCCAGCAGGAGCTCGGCGCCGTGCTCGAGCAACTCACAGTCCTCGCCCCGGCCGCCGAGGAGCGTGACCAGCTGCGCACCGAGGTCGAGCGCCTGGAAGCAGCTCTCGCCGAGGTGCAGGACAGCTGCGCAGTGGAGCTGCGTCGCGTCGCCGAGGAACGCGACAGCCT
>DASQCM010000053.1:0-10533 GCA_035634675.1 Gaiellaceae bacterium | reverse complement strand
GGTCGCGAGCCAGCGCAGCTCCTTCTCCCCGAGCTCACGCTTGAGGCCGTTGAAGCGCGCCAGCCGCGACGCGTTGCCGAGCCGCTCAAAGACGGCCTGGACGGTCGCCGTGTCGCTATCCCGGAGGGGACGGACGAGGAGCTCAGGCCCGTGCTTCGCCTTCACGACGCGCGTGTGCATGTTCACTCGACGCCCGAACCTGGTCGATTCTTCCGCCCTGCGTGCTCGTCCTCGTGCTCGGCGTCGTCCAGCTCCAGCCAGGCGACGATGTGGGGGTCACGGAGCAGCAGCTCCACGCCCTCACGCTCTTGTTCGGTCACGCTGCCACCTCCCTGGTCGATTGGAAAGAGGTACGGCCGTGACGCCAAGACTGGTTCATCTCCTCGCAGGCCGATGCGCCGATGCGCGCCGCGGCTAGCCTCGGGAAGGAAGGCACGGGCTCGGGCACGTCGAAGGAACGTCCGGCATGGTCGAGTCGCCCTTCGACAGGATCCATTGACCCTCTCGTGACCGTGGCGAACGACGAGATCTACGAGAAGTACCTGCAAAAGGCCATCACCGAGACCAATGCTCTCGGTGACGAGCTCGCACAGGCGGCGAATGGGACGCGGGTCCCGGTGCTCGGCTCAGGCCATCCGCTCGCAGACGTCTTCCTCCTCAAGTACGAGCCAAAGGCCGCGGAGCTGCAGGAGGGAGTCGCGTTCTACGGTCGCGCCGGGAACGCGCTCCTCAAGTCGCTGCAACGGTTGCACGTTGACCCGATGGCGATTTACGGGACGAACTGCCTCAAGTTCGCCGGCAGTGACGAGGAGGAGTCGCGCCCGTTTCTCCTGCGGGAGCTGCACATCGTCCAACCGAAGCTCGTTGTGGCGATGGGCGAGCAGGCGCGCACGTTCCTCAACTCGGCGAGCTTCCCGCTCTCGCGCGAGCTGAAGCCCACGGAAGGCGAGCTGCAGGAGTACACACCCACGATCCAGGGGCTCGTCACGCCCGACATCGACGAGTCGCTCGACGAGCAGCCGGCGAAGACGGCGTTCTGGAACGCCTTCAAGGTGCTCGGCGAGTGGTGGAGCCAGACTCCTCCCTACTAGACCGGCGCCCGTACCTCCGCGTCGGCGCGTTCGTCGTCCTCCTGGCCGGGGTCGTGACGTGGTCGGCCGTCGCCCCACACGTATCCCATGTCGGGCTTTGGCCGGCGGTCGCCATCATCTCCGCCGCCGTCATGCCGGCGACGCTCGGTCTGATCTACCTCGCGCTGCCGCTCTGGTCGCGCCGCTGGATGATCCTGGCGGCGGCCCTCTTCGGCGTGGCGGCGGTCCTGACATGGAGGGCGGACGCTCGGCTCGCATCGAACTTCGCCAAGCTCGCCGCCTACACGTGCGCAGGCTGGGCGTTCCTGCGGCTGTTCGAGGAGCTGAGCTGGGTGGTGATCGTCGCCGCGATCATCCCGTTCGTCGACGCGATCTCGGTCGCCGCCGGCCCGACGAACCAGATCGTCAACCACCACCCCGAGGTGTACTCGGCCGTCGCAGTCGCCTTCCTCGCCCCCGGCGGCGGAGCCGCCGATCTCGGCCCGCCCGACATCCTCTTCTTCGCCCTCTTCCTTGCTTCGACGGCACGCTGGAATCTGCGGACGGGATGGACGTGGCTCGCGATGACCGGCATGTACGCGCTGACTCTGGTGACCGTCAACGCTGTGGACGTGAACGGCCTGCCGGCGCTGCCGTTCCTCTCCGCCGGCTTCCTGCTCGCGAACGGCGACCTGCTCTGGAAGCGGCTGCGCCGCCCCAAGCCCTCCTAACGCTCGAGCAGCGAGACGGACTCGACGTGGGGCGTGTGCGGGAACATGTCGACCGGCGTGAGACGCTTCAGCTCGTAGTCGTGCTCGTCGCGTAGCGCCTTGACGTCGCCCGCAAGGGTCGTCGGGTTGCAGGAGACATAGACGAGCCTGGGCGCGCCGATGCGGCCGAGCCGCCGCAGCGCCTTGCCGGCCAGGCCCGCGCGTGGCGGGTCGACGACGACCACATCCGGCGCACCGGATCGCTCGAGCAGCTCTTCCACGACCTCGCCGACGTTGCCGGCGAAGAAGGCCGCGTTCGTGATCCCGTTTAGCACCGCGTTCTCGAGCGCGCAGGCGACCGACTCCTCCGAGACCTCGATCCCCCAGACCGTCAGCGCGTCGCCCGCGAGCGAGAGCCCGATCGTGCCGATCCCACAGTAGAGATCCCATACGGTCTCGCCCCCCGTCAGCCCGGCCGCCTCGCGTGCAAGCGCGTACAGCTGCTCGGCCATGGCCGTGTTCGTCTGGAGGAAGGCGTTCGGCCGAACCCGGAAGCGCAGGCCGCCGAGCTCTTCCTCGATCCATTCCTCGCCCCAGAGCAGCAGCGACGGCAGGTTCGTCACCTCGGCAGGCGTGTCGTTCACCGACCAATGGATCGAGCGCACCTCCGGAAAGCGACGGAGAACGTCGACGAAGTAGCCGGCCTCGAACTTCTCTCCGGGGGCGGTGACGAGCTGGACGAGCGCCTGGCCCGTGTTCCGGCCCTGCCGGAGGACGAGATGCCGGAGATAGCCGCTCCCGTCGGTCTGCGAATACGCCTCGAGCCCCTCCTCGCGCGCCCAGTCGCGGACGGCGTCGCGAATCGCGTTGCCGAGATCGTCGATGAGCCAGCAGCGGTCGATCTCGAGCACCTCGTCCCAGCGGCCGGCCCGGTGGAAGCCGAGCGCAGGGCCTGCCTCCGTCGAGGTGAACGAGTACTCGACCTTGTTCCGGTAGTGGAAGATCTCGGGCTCGCACGGGACGATCTGCTCGAGCGGCGGCTCCGCGATACCTGCGAGCCGCTCCAGCGCGTCGCGAACCTGGAGCTGCTTCTGCTCGAGCTGGGCCTCGTAGGCGAGATCCTGGAAGCGGCAGCCACCGCAGGCGGGGAAATGCGCGCACGGCGCCTCGACGCGCTCGGGCCCCGGGCGCAATACCTCGGTCGCGAGCGCCTCGGCATGACTGCGCTTGACCTTCGTGACGCGCGCCCGGACGCGGTCGCCGGGCAACCCGCGCCGCACGAAGACGACGAACCCGTCGAGCCGCGCCACGCCGTTGCCGCCAAACGCGAGCGAGTCGACGTCGAGCTCGAGCTCCTCTCCTTTCGTAACCGGCGCGGCCATGCGCGCACGGTAGCGTCAGAGAGCGGTCACGTAGATCTTGCGCTCACGCGGCCCGTCGAACTCGCAGAAGAAGACGCCCTGGTACGTGCCGAGAGCGAGGCCGCCGTCGCGCAGGGGGATCAGCACCTGCGGGCTCGAGGCGAGCGACGCCCGGGCATGCGACGGCGCGTTCGGCCCGTCCTGGTCGTCGTGGCGCCACTCCCAGTCATCCCCGACGACGCGCTGGAAGGCATTCTCGAGATCGGTGACGAGCTCGGGGTCGATCCGCTCGTTGATCGCAACCCCCGCGGTCGTGTGCGGAACGTAGACGAGCGCCGCCGACGCTCCGTTCGTGCCGTCGAGCGCCTCGCGGACGAGGTCGGTGATCTCGATCAGCTGCGTCTTCCGGTCGGTCTTGAGGGAGATCTCCCGCACGGGTCTATCCTACGAACCCGCATGCCGGGGCCGCTCCAGCAAGGTGAGATCGACGCGCTCAGCGCCGATGCCGACCGGTTCCTCGCGGAGCTCGACGAGGAGACGTACCTGCACTTCGCGGGCCACAAGGAGACGCTCGACCTCGGCCCGATCTACGAGCGGCACGAGAGCCTGACGGAGCTCGACACGGCGCTTGCCCTCGGAGCTTCGGTGGACGGCAACCGCCGGACACGCGAGCTCTGGAAGTTCGCCTGCGAGGGCTATCTCGGCAACTTCGTGAGCGAGGAGGCCGAGCGCGTGGCCGAGCTCGAAGCGACGCTAACGGCGACGGTGGACGGCGAGGACGTCCCGTTCCGGATGCTCCGGCCGCGGCTGATGAACGAGGAGGACCGCGATGCACGCGCGCGTATCGAGGCAGCCAGGAACGAGCTCACCGAAGAGCACCTGAACGCGCTGGAGCTGCAGGCGGCACAGGTCGTCCAGCGCGAGACGAGGCGGCTCGGCGCGGCGAGCTACGCCGATCTGTACCGGAGCTTCGGCTTCCCGCTCGACGACCTCGCGGAGCAGTGCCGCCAGTTCCTCGCCGAGACCGAGAGCCTCTGGGTGGAGGCGGGCGACCGGTTCTTCCGGGCGCGAGTCGGGATCGGCCTCGACGACGCGAAGCGGTGGGACGTGGGCCGCGCGCAGCGCGGCGCCGGCTGGGACTCGGCGTTCCCGCCCGACGGCATGCTGCCGGCCCTCGCAGGCACGCTCGCCGATCTCGGCATCGACCTCGACGCGCAGCCGAACGTCGAGCTCGACCTCGAGCCGCGGCCGAGCAAGGACCCGCGTGCCTTCTGCGCGCCGATCGAGATCCCCGGGCGGGTCGTCCTCGTGATCAAGCCGCAGGGCGGTCCCGACGACTGGCGTGCCTTTTTCCACGAGGCCGGCCACACCGAGCATTTCGCCAACACGTCCGCGTCACTCGCGATGGAGGAGAAGCGGCTCGGCGACAACGCCGTCACCGAGGCCTGGGCGATGTTGCTCGAACACCTGACGATCGACCCGGTCTGGCTCGAGCGGCGGCTCGACTTCGGCCGCCCGTACGAGTTCGCGGCCGAAGGAGCGACCCAGCTTCTCTGGGTCGTCCGCCGCTACTGCGCCAAGCTCCTCTACGAGCTCGAGTTCCATTCGGCGGAGGACCTGGCCGCCCTGCAGCCGCGGTACGTCGAGCTCCTCGCCGACGCGACGAAGGTGGAGCCGGCCGCCGTGGACTACCTCAGCGACATCGACGACGGCTTCTACGCGTCGGAGTACCTCCGCGCGTGGGCGCTGGAGGCCCAGCTGCGCGCGTATCTCCGCGAGCGGTTCGGCAACGCCTGGTTCACGCGCCGCGAGGCCGGCTCGCTGCTGCGCGAGTTGTGGGCCGAGGGCCAGAAGCCGACTGCCGACGAGCTCCTCCGCGAGGTCGCGGGCGAGCCGCTCGAGCTTGCCGCGGTCGGCGACCGCATCCGCGAGGCGCTCGCGGCCGCTTGATCCCGCTCCACGACAACGTCCCCGGACGGACAACGCCGTACGTCACGATCGGCCTGATCGTCGCGAATTTCATCGTCTGGTTCTGGGAGCTGAGCAATCCCGGCGTCGACGTCCACGTGTTCCGGGACGGCTTCTACCCGTGCGCGGTGGAGGGGCCATGCCACCTGCCGCCGGGATTCCATGCCCTGCCCTGGTGGGAGGGCGTCTTCACCGGCATGTTCATGCACGCGAGCTGGGAGCACATCCTCGGCAACATGCTCTTCCTCTGGATCTTCGGCAACAACGTCGAGGACGCACTCGGACACGTTCCTTTCCTGATCTGGTACCTCGCCGCCGGCGTCGTCGCGATGGGCACGCAGACCGTCGTCACCCTGGCGTTCGCCGGCCCGGACGCGGCGAGCGTCCCGAACATCGGGGCCAGCGGCGCGATCGCCGGCGTGCTCGGCGCCTACTTCGTCCTCCTCCCCCGCGCCCGCGTTCTGACCTTCATCTTCTTCATCATCCGCGAGATCCCGGCCGTCTGGTTCCTCGGCATCTGGTTCCTGCTGCAGGCGTACACCGGCGGGATCTCGCTTCTTCATCCGCAGTCCGGCGGCGGCGTCGCCTTCTTCGCGCACATCGGCGGCTTCGCGTTCGGCGTCCTGACGGGGCTGCTCCTCGTGCAACGTGGGAAACGCCCAGAGGTGCCGTCGTCCCGCTATCCGGTCTACTGAAATTCCTCCGCCAAACCTGAGGAATGCACCTGGAATGTCTCGGGCCTGCCGGCCGTTCTAGACGACATGAGAACCATTGACGAGATCCACGAGGAGATCGAGCGCCTGAGCGAGGAGCGCACGGAGCTCTGGCACAAGCTCTCCGACCATCACGACCAGGAAGTTCGCGCCGAGATCCACGAGATCGACGCGCAGCTCGACCGACTCTGGGACGAGCACCGAGCCCTCCGCGCCCGGCTGCGTTTCGGCGACCGCGACTCGATCGTCGCCCGCGCAAGGGTGGAGGAGCGCCTCGAGCGCGCCGCCTGAGCTCGAATCCGCCTCTACACTGATGCTCTCTCGGGGCGTTAGCTCAGCTGGGAGAGCACCTGGTTTGCAACCAGGAGGTCACCGGTTCGATCCCGGTACGCTCCATGACCCTCTCGGGGCGACTCGCGTCTCGATCTCGCGCGATAGGCTCTCTCCCCGTACCAGAGGCTCCACTTCGGGGGAGGATCAAGCTCGGGAGCGGAAAGCGGAGCTTCCACGTGACGATCGCCGTCGGTTGATCTTGTGACAGGTTGCCACCAGCCGGAATCGACGCCACACTTGTCCTTGTGAGCACCGGACCTGACATGCGGAGCCGTTACGAGCAAGCGCTCGCCGAGGTCGAGGAGATGAAGCGCACGCTGCGTGAGCACGCGCAGAACGTGGCCGCGCGCGAGAAAGAGCTCGAGGAGCAGCGGCTCGAGCTGGCGGGCCGGCAGGGCCGCCGCCGCGCCGCCCCGGGCTCGGCCCCCGTCTCGATCGTGGATGAGGCGGAGAAGAAGACTGAGCTCGACCGCCGCATCGCCGAGGCGAAGAAGCGCGAGCAGCAGGCGGTACAGGAGCTCGCGCTCGCCAAGGCCGAGCGCGAGCGGCTCGACGAGCGCGAGGCAACGATCCGGAAGGTCGAACGGGAGCTCGCAGGCCTGCGCGTCCAGCTCGAGGAGGAGCGTGCGCGACTTGCGGGGTCCGCACCGAGCGAGCCCGAGCCGGCGCGCGAGCCCGATCCCGACCGCGAGCCGCCTCCTCCGACTCCGCTGCCGCAGCCGCCGACCGATCCGGATCTCGAGCCGGCGGCGACGGCCAAGCGCCAACGCAGCAGCATGCTCGCCGACCCGCAGCTGAAGAGAAACAGCTAAAGACCAGCTTCCCGCGCTGGTATCGTCGAGAAAGGCTCGTCGCGTAGGGGAGAGGCCCCGCGTGTGACGGGCCGCCTTGGCATGTCTACGTACGCGAACCCCGTCGACCCGCCCGACCTCGGCCTCTGGCCGACCTTCGGCAGGCTGCTTCGGCTCTGGCGCGAGCAGTGGAAGCTCGGTGCCTTCGCGCTCACCTGCGCGCTCGCCTACACGCTGATCTCGATCACGATCCCGATCCTCATCCAGCGCGCGATCGACAACGCGATCGTCCCCCACAAGGAGGACCTGCTCCCTCCGTATCTCGCAGCCATCGGTGGGCTCGCGCTCCTGCGCTTCGCCATCAACTTCAACCGCCGGTACGCGACCGCGCGGATCGGCATCAGGATCGAAGCGCGAATGCGCGAGCTGCTCTACCAGGCGTACCTTCGCTATCCGCGCGCGTTCTACGACCGCCATGCAACAGGACAGGTGCTTTCGCGGGCGACGAACGACCTCTACCCCATCCGCTACTTCATCGGCTGGGGGCTCGTGCAGGGGATTCAGAGCGTGATGATGATCGTCGCCGCGGGGATCGTCCTCGCGCTCGTCGACCCACAGCTGACGCTCTTCGCAGCAGTGTCGCTGCCGCCGATCGGGATAATCGCCAACCGCTTCGGACGTCGGGTCTCGCCCATCTCGCGTGAAGTGCAGGCGCGGAAGGGCGACGTGACGGAGTCGGCTGACGAGGGCGTGGTCGGGATCGAGATGGTGCAGGCGTTCGGCCGCGAGGACGACATCCGCAACCGGTTCGGCGACAGAGCGGAGGGGGTGCGCTCCGCGGCGCTCCGCCAGGCCGGCGTCGAGGCGACGCACGTCCCCGGGCTCTACTATCTGCCCGCGCTCTCGATCGCGGCCGTGGTGCTCTTCGGCGGCCGCGCTGTGATCAACGGGCAGATCTCGATCGGCGAGTTCGTACTCTTCGAGACGTTGCTCCTCCAGCTCGTCTGGCCGCTCGAGGCGATCGGCTGGATCCTCGACCTCGCGCAGCGTGCACTCGCCTCCGCCGGCCGCAGCTTCGCATGGCTCGACGGGATCAAGCCTCTGCCCGAGCCGACGAGCCCACAGCACCTCCCGGAGGGACCGCTCGGGATCCGGTTCGAGCACACGAGCTTCGCGTACGGCGGCGAGGTGGACGTGCTGCGCGAGCTCGACCTCGTGGTGGAGCCGGGGGAGATCGTTGCCGTCTGCGGGTCCACCGGCTCCGGCAAGACGTCGCTCCTCAACCTGCTGCCGCGCTTCTACGACCCGACGGGCGGACGCGTCCTCGTCGGAAGCGTCGATACCCGAGACCTCCCGATCCACGAGCTGCGTGGGTCGGTCGCGCTCGTCACGCAACGACCAATTCTTTTCTCGGTGCCGCTGCGCGAGAACCTGACCGCGGGCCGCGAGGACGCCGACTGGGATGAGGTGCTCGCCGCCTGCGAGGCCGCAGGCGTCGACGCGTTCGGGCCGAACCTCCCGGACGGCTACGACACCATGATCGGAGAACGGGGAGTCAATCTCTCCGGCGGCCAGCGACAGCGGGTCGCGCTCGCGCGCGCGCTCGTCACCGGCGCGCGCGTCTTCGTGCTCGACGATCCGCTCTCGGCCGTGGACACACTCACCGAGCGTCGCCTCGTGGGCAGGCTCCGCCCCGCGCTCTCCGGGCGCACCGTCCTGGTCGCGACGCAGCGCCTGTCGACCATCGAGATCGCCGACCGCGCGGTCGTGCTGGTCGACGGGCGGATCGTCGAGTCGGGAACGCCAGCCGACCTGTTGCGCGCGGGCGGGGAGTTCGCGGCGCTCTTCGGGGACGAGGTGGTCGCAGCGTGAAACGGCTCTCCAAGTATCTCGAGGGCCGGAAGGCGTTCGTGGCTCTGATGGTGCTCATCGGCGCCGGCAATGCCGCTGCGCAAACCGGCGGCTGGCTGCTCGTCCGGAACGCGATCGACAAGGGCATCACGGCGCACAACGAGCGCCATCTGACGATCATCGTGCTCATCTACCTCGGCGTTGCTGCTGCGGGCTGGCTGCTACAGGCGCAGCTCATCCGCGGCCTCGCGACGATCGGCCAGTCAGTCGTGATCGGCCTCCGGCGCGACCTCTTCGACCACCTCACCAGCCTCTCGCTCCGCTACTTCTCGCAGCAGAAAGCAGGTTGGATCATCGCCCGCCTCACGAGCGACGTCGACGCCGTATCGGACGTCCTCTCGCAGGGGATGCCCACCCTAGTCTCGAATCTCATCCTCCTGCCCGCGGCAGTCATCGCGCTCCTCATCGCCGACTGGCGGCTCGGGTTGATCGCGTTCGTCGTCCTGCCGCCGACTCTCATTCTTTCGCGGTGGTTCCAGCGCGCCTCACACACGGCGAATGTCGAGCAGCGCAACCGGATCGCCGCCGTCACCGCGCAAATCGCCGAATCGGTGGCAGGCATGGCCGTCGTGCAGGCGTTCAACCGCGAGCGCCGCTTCCAGGCCGAGTTCGATGCGCTCAACGAAGCGAACCGGGCCCAGTCGACGTACGTCCAGCGGATCTTCTCGGTCTTCTTTCCCTCCATCGAGTTCCTGGGCGTGTTCGCAATGGGGACCGTCCTCTACTTCGGCTCGAACCTGTACGAGCACCAGACGCTCACCATCGGCACGCTGATCACGGCGATGTACCTCCTGCAGCTCGTGTTCCAGCCGCTGCAGGAGCTTTCGGACGTCTACGGGCAGCTCCAGTCGGCCGGAGCGGCGATGGTGAAGATCGCGAGCATCCTCGACGAGGAGCCGGACATTCAGGACCGGCCGGCAGCGAAGCCGCTACAGCGCCTCGAGGGCGACCTCCAGATCGACAACGTGGTCTTCGCCTACGGCAAGGACCCGGTTCTGCGCGGGATCTCGTTCCATATCGCGCCGGGCGGCTGCTTCGCGCTCGTCGGCGAGTCGGGCCACGGGAAGTCGACGCTTGCGCGGCTGATCGGCCGCCACTACGACCCCGACGAGGGAGCGGTGCGCGTCGACGGGCACGACCTGCGCGACGTCCAGATCCGCTCGTACCGGCGGCAGCTGGGCGTCGTGCTCCAGGATCCGTTCCTCTTCAGCGGCACGATCGCGACGAACATCCGCTTCGCCAAGCCGGACGCGACGGACGAAGAGGTCGAAGCCGCGGCCGCGGCGGTTGGCGTCGACCGGGTGGCGGCGCGCCTCTCGGGAGGCCTCGACCACGAGGTGCGCGAGGGCGGCGCCGGGCTGTCGGCCGGCGAGCGCCAGCTCATCTCGATCGCGCGGGCGCTGCTCGCCGACCCGCGCATCCTCGTGCTTGACGAGGCCACTTCGAACATCGACCGGCCGACCGAGGTGCTGATCGAGCGAGCACTCGACAGGCTTCTGCATGGCCGCACCTCGATCATCATCGCCCACCGGCTGTCGACCGTCCGCCGCGCCGACGAAATCCTGGTGGTAGAGAACGGGCAGATCATCCAGCGCGGGACCGAGGGCGAGTTGCTCGCGGTGGACGGACCGTTCCGCCGCCTGGCGCACACCCTGGAGGGCGGCGAGCCCGAGCTC
>DASQCM010000052.1:0-13513 GCA_035634675.1 Gaiellaceae bacterium | reverse complement strand
TCCGCCACTTCACCGAGCTCTCGACGCGGAACTTCGGCGTCGACACCGGCTTCTACCCCCTCGGCTCGTGCACCATGAAGTACAACCCGCGGATCAACGAGCGCCTGGCGGCGCTGCCCGGGTTCGCGCGGCTCCACCCGCTGCAGGAGGAGGAGGGCGCGCAGGGCGCGCTCGAGCTGATGTGGCGGCTGCAGGAGATCCTTGCGGAGGTGACCGGCCTCGACGCGGTCTCGCTCCAGCCTGCGGCCGGCTCGCAGGGGGAGCTGACGGGGCTGATGCTCGTGCGCGCGTACTTCGCGGCACGCGGTGAGAGCGAGCAGCGGCGAAAGGTCGTCATTCCCGATACGGCGCACGGCACGAATCCCGCCTCGGTGACGATGGCGGGCTACGAGTTGACGCACGTACAGACGGACGCGCGCGGGAACGTCGACGTCGACGACCTGCGCGGCAAGGTCGACGAGCACACCGCGGCGCTGATGCTCACGAACCCATCGACGCTCGGCCTGTTCGACGAGAACATCGCGGAGATCGAGGAGATCTTCCACGGCGCCGGCGCGCTCATGTACTACGACGGCGCGAACCTCAACGCGGTCTGCGGGATCTCGCGGCCCGGTGACATGGGGTTCGACATCGTCCACATCAACCTGCACAAGACGTTCTCGCAGCCGCACGGTGGTGGCGGCCCTGGGGGCGGGCCGATCGCGGTGCGCGACATCCTCGAGCCGTTCCTGCCGGTGCCGGCGGTCGTGCGGCGGGATGACGGCGGCTTCGGCCTCGACTTCGACCGGCCGCAGACGATCGGCAAGGTGCGCGGCTTCACCGGGCCGTTCGGCGTCTTCGTCCGCTCGTACGCCTACATCCGGATGTGGGGGCCGCGGCTACGCGAGATGTCCGAGACGGCCGTGCTCAACGCGAACTACGTCCTCGCACGCCTGAAGGACGCCTACGACCTCCCGTTCGACCGGCTGTGCATGCACGAGTTCGTGGTTTCCGCACGGAGCCTGAAAAAACAATACGGCTGTACGGCGCTCGACGTCGCCAAGCGATTGATGGACTACGGCTTCCACCCGCCGACGATCTACTTCCCGCTGATCGTCCCCGAGGCGTTGATGGTCGAGCCGACCGAGACCGAGACGAAGGAGACGCTCGACGCGTTCTGCGACGCGATGCTCGAGATCGCCCGCGAGGCGGCGGAGCAGCCGGAGCTGCTGAAGGAGGCGCCGCACAACCGGCCGGTACGGCGGCTCGATGAGGTTCGGGCGGCGAAGCGCCCGGTTGTCAAGTACGGCTTCGAGGAGCACCCGCAGCCGGACGCCGAGCAGGCGTCGGCGGCGCAGTCTCCGAGCGGCGTCTGACCCGCGGCGCGGCGGCGAGCTGGCCGCACGCGGCCTCGATGTCCCGGCCCCGCGTGAGACGCACGGTGGCGGGGACGCCGACGCGCTCAAGCTCGTGCCGGAAGGCCCCGATCCGGTCCCGCGACGAGCCCTCGTACAACCCGGTCGGGTTGTACGGGATCAAGTTCACTTTGAAATGGTCGCGGCCAAGGATCTCCGCAAGCGCGCGCGCCTGCTCAGGCGCGTCGTTCACTCCGGCGAGCATCACGTACTCGACGAAGACGCGCCGGTTCGTCGCGGCCGCCTGGCGACGGCACTCGGCGACGATGTCCGCGATCGGGTAGCGCTCGTTCACCGGCATGATCCGCGACCGCAGCTCGTCGTCCGGCGCGTGGAGCGAGAGCGCGAGCCGGATTGGCTCGTCCACCTCGTCCACGAACCGGGTCAGGCCCGGCAACCAGCCGACCGTGGAGATCGTCGTCCGGCGGGGCGTGATTCCGATGTCCGGGAGTCGCCGCGCCGCCTCGAGCACCTCGTCGAGGTTCAGCATCGGCTCGCCCATTCCCATGAACACCGCATGGTTGACCTCGGTCAGGCGGCGGAGGTGGAGCGCCTGGTCGAGGATCTCTGAGGCGGTGAGGTTACGACCGAAGGCCATCGAGCCCGTGGCGCAGAACGTGCAGGTGAGCGGGCAGCCGGACTGCGAGGAGAGGCACAGTGAGCGCCGGCCGTCGCGGTAGCGCATCAGCACCGCCTCGACCGGGTGGCCGTCGCCGGTGCGGAAGAGCGTCTTCACCGTGCCGTCGCGCGACTCGCGCTCCGTTTCGACCGTCAGCGTCGAGAACGGCACCGCCGAGGCGAGCTCCTCGCGCAGCGCGAGCGGGAGGTTCGTCATCGCCCCATAGTCGGACGCGCCGCGCGCCGTCCACTCCCACACCTGCCGGGCGCGGAAGGCCGGCTCGCCGCGCTCACGCAGCGTCTCCTCGAGAAGCCTCAGGTCCATCGGGCTACGGTAGCGTCACGGGTCGTGATCGACCTCCGCTCCGACACCGTCACGAAGCCGACTCCGGGGATGCTCGCGGCGATGGCTGCCGCCGAGGTCGGAGACGAGCAGGAGCGCGAGGACCCGACCACGAACGAGCTGCAGCGGCGGATGGCCGAGCTGCTGGGGCACGAGGCCGCACTGTTCCTCCCGACCGCGACGATGGCGAACCAGGCCGCGTTGCGCGTTCTCAGCCGCCCGGGCTGCAAGGTCGTCGCGGAGGAGCGCACCCACGTCCTGATCTACGAGTGGGGAGGACCGGCGATCCATTCCGGCCTCGTCATGCAGGGGCTCGTCGCCGAGGCGGGTCGGCCGACGCCGGAGCAGATCAAGGAGATCGACGAGTTCGGCCCCGGCAGCGTCCTCGTGCTCGAGAACACGCACCGCAGCTCCGGCGGCTGCGTCTGGCCGCTCGCGGAGTTCCGGGCGACGCTGGACGCGGCGCGCTCACGCGGAGCAGCCGTCCATCTCGACGGGGCGCGTCTCTTCAACGCCTCGGTCGCGGCCGGCCTCGATCCTGCGGCGTGGGGAGCCCTCGCCGACACGGTCACGATCTGCTTCTCCAAGGGGCTCGGCTGCCCGTTCGGCGCCGTCCTCGCCGGGCCGGCCGAGACGATCGAGCAGGCGTGGGAGGGGAAGTTCCTCTTCGGCGGAGCGCTCAGGCAGTCGGGCATCGCGGCCGCCGCGATGCTCTACGCGCTCGACCACAACGTCGAGCGGCTCGCCGACGACCATGCACGAGCGAAGCGGCTCGCGGAGGGAATCGGGATCGATCCGGCGACCGTCGAGACGAACTTCGTTCCCATCCCCGACGAGCCCGGCTTGCGAGAGCGGCTGTTCGCGCGAGGCGTCGGCGTCGGCGGCCTGCGCCCGGGCTGGCTGCGGGCGGTCACGCATCTCGGCGTCGGTGACGACGAGATCGACGAGGCGATCGAGCGGATGCAGGACGAGGTTCGTGTCCACGCCTGAGACGCTCGCCGCAAAGCTCGACCAGCTCGTCCGGGTCGCGCAGCGGGAGAAGCGCATGCCGAGCCTCAGCGCCGCAATCCTGCGCGACGGGGAGGTCGTGTGGGAGACGGCGCTCGGCCTCGCTGACGTCGAGTCGGACGTCGAGGCGACGCCGGACACGCAGTACCGGATCGGCTCGATCACGAAGACGTTCACGGCGGCCGCGATCATGCAACTGCGCGACGAAGGCAAGCTCGACCTCGAGGACACGCTCGACCGGCACCTCGAGGGTGCGGCGCACCGGCCGACGATGCGCCGGCTCCTCTCCCACGCGTCGGGGCTCCAGCGCGAGACGCAGAACGACTCGTGGCTCACGCTCCGCTTCGCGCCGCCCGACGAGTTGGTCGAGACGCTCGCTCAGGCCGAGCTTGTGCTCCCCTCCGGTGCCCGCTTTCACTACTCGAACCTCGCGTACGCGCTGCTCGGCGTCGTCGTCGAGCGCGTCTCCGGGATGCCGTACCGGGACTACGTGCGCACGCGGATCTTCGACCCCGTCGGGCTGACGCACGTCAGCTTCGACCCCGAGCCGCCGGCAGCACTCGGCTACCTCGCGCAGCCGTACGCCGACGGCGTCTGGGACACGATCGGAGTCGACACCGGCGCCTGGGAGTCGGCAGGACAGTTGTGGGGGACGGCCGGTGACATCTGCCGCTGGGGCGCCTTCCTCGCCGATCCCGACGAGTCGGTGCTCGCGGCGTCGAGTGCCGAGGAGATGCGGACCGTGCAGCTGATCGCGGACCACGAGCGCTGGCTGTCCGGCTACGGGCTGGGCCTCGAGCTGCGCCGGGACGGCGAGCGGATCCTCGCCGGGCACGGCGGCTCGATGCCGGGCTTCATCGCGCGCCTCTACTTCTCGCCGAAGGAGAAGGTCGTGGTCGCCGCGCTCACGAACGAAAGCGAGGCCGCGCTCGGGGACCTCGGGCTGGCACTCGCGCGGACGACGATCGAGGAGTGGCCTGTCGCGCCGGAGCCGTGGCGGGTCGGCGAGCCGCCGCCCGACGACGTCGCGCCGCTGCTCGGGATCTGGTTTTTGGAGGCGGCAAGGGTCGTCTTCCGCTGGCGCGAGGGAAAGCTCGAGGCGCGCTACGACGGGATGCTGGACTGGGAGCCGTCCGCCGTCTTCGAGCGCGAGACGGACGACCGGTGGCGCACCGTCTCGGGGCCCGAGCAGGGCGAGGCGCTGCGGCTCGAGCGTGGGGCGGACGGGACGGTCGCGCGGATGGTCTGGGCGGGCTACCCGGTCACGCGGGAGCCAGGCCCATGGAGAGGGCCGGAGTAGCCCTTACTCGTACTGGAGCGCTTCGAGGACGTTCAGCTTCGCTGCGCGGCGCGCGGGGAAGATCGCCGCCAGGAGGCCGACGACCACGGCAGCGATCACGAACACGATCACCTGGCCCCAGGGCACCGTGAAGACGATGAAATCGATCCGCGCCGCGAGTAGCCCGCCGAGCACGAGCCCGAGCAGGATCCCGATCACGCCACCCATCAGCGCGGTGATGACGCTTTCGGCGCGAATCATGCGCCGTACCTGCCGCCGTGTCATCCCGACCGCTCGCAGCATTCCAAGCTCGCGAGTTCGCTCGAACACCGTCAGCACGAGGGTGTTCACGATCCCGAAGAGGCTGACGATGACGGACAGCGCGAGCAGCACGTAGAGCACGTTCAAGATCGCGTTCAGCCCGGCGATCTGGTTGTCGATGAACTGCTGCTTCGTCTGCACCTTGGCGTTCGGGAACGCCGCCAGCTGGCGGTCGAGCGCAGCCTTGTTCGCGTCCGTCTCACCGCCACGCATTCGCACGAACGAGAAGAGGTTCTGCGCCGGGTCGTAGATGCTGTCCCACGTCTTGTCGGAGATCGTCACGGGGCCGAACGGGGAGCCTCCCGTCGGCGGCTTGAAGATGCCGATCACGTGCAGATCGACGGTCTGGCCGGTCGGCGACGTCAGCTTCAGCGGGGAGCCGATCCTCAGGTGATGGTCCTTTGCGAAGCCGTCGTCCGTGAATGCGCCGTTTGCCCCCAAGCGAGCGATGACCGCGTTGCTGCCGCCGTGGAGCCAGTTGATGTTGAAGATCTGCGCGCCGCCGGGGTTCACCGCCGTCGCTTGGTGCACCGACCCGAAGATCTCGGCATCGCCGCCGCGGACGTTCGCGATTGCCTGAACGCCGGGAGTCTTCGCGGCCGCGTTGCCGGCCGCGATCGGGATGGGGTCGAAGTTGTTCTGCGCCGTGATCGCATAGCCGCTGATCCAGAGGTCGTTGACGGCACCGCGGAAGCTCTTCGTGATCCCGGCCGCGACGACCGCGACGAGCGTCACAAGAGCAAGTCCGATCATCAAGGCTGACGCCGTCGAAGCGGTCCGTTGCGGATTCCGCCGGGCGTTGTCGCGGGCGAGCGCGCCGGCGGCCCCGCCGAACCTGCTTGCGGGAGCCCCGAGCGCCCAGGCGAGCGGACGCACGAACCGGGCCGAGAGGAGCGCGATGCCCAGGAAGATCAGCAATGTCCCCAGCCCCATGAAGAGAAGGACCTGCTTCGTACCAAGACCACTCCCGAACAGGCCGAAGATGACCAGCGCAAATCCGAGCACCGTGAGAAGCGCCGACCCGACCGAGCGGTACTTCGCAAACCGGCCCGGCGGCAGCTCGGCCCCCTCCCGCACGGCCGCGATCGGCGGCACGCGCGTAGCGCGGACCGCCGGGCGGAGACTTGCCAGGACCGTGACGAGGATCCCCACGAGGAGGGCCACGATCACCGTCCGCACGTGCAGGACGAGCCCGTTGTTCGGCAGCGTGAAGCCGACGGCGTCGAACAGCTTGAAGAGGCCGACGCCGAGCCCGAGGCCGACGGCGATCCCTACGACCGACGCGATGGCGCCGATCGCGAGGCCCTCGACGACGATCGAGGTCCGCACCTGGCGTCGCGACGCCCCGATCGTCCGCAGGGTCGCAAGCTCTCGCGAACGCTGCTTGATCGTGATCGACAGCGAGTTCGCGATCACGAACGCGCCGACGAACAGCGCAATCGCACCGAACGCGAGCAGGAAGTCCTGCAGGAAGTTGAGGAAGCTCTCGGTGTTCTTCGCATCTTCCTTCGCCTGCCCCTGGCCGGTCCGCACCTGCGTATGCGGCGGCAGGACGCCGCGGATCTCGGCGGCGAGCTTGGCCGGAGTCACGCCGGGCTTCGCTTTCGCGCGGATCTGGTCGAGCTTCCCCACCCGCTGGAAGAGCCGCTGTGCCGTCGGGAGGTTGAAGCCGGAGAGCGTTGCGCCCCCGAGGCTCGACGCTCCGCCGAAGTGGACGAAGCCGGAGATCCTCATGCGAAGTGTCGGCCCGTTGGCCTGGACGCCGATCGTCTGCCCGACCTTCAGGTCCTTCTTGCCCGCGGTCGCCTCGTCGATCACGAGCTGGTTCCGCCCGGGCCAGTTCCCGTTGACGAGCGTGAGCGTGTTGAGCTCCGGCCGGGTCGGGTCCACGCTGAAGCCGAGGTTCGGCGCACCGCCGAAGTGGACGACCTTCCCGTTGACGACGAGGTGCGCGCTGCCGCCTACGCCGCCGACGGCGTCCGCGACGTCCGGCAGGCCACGGATCACCGGCAGCAGCGACTGGTCGAAAGGCGGGGCCGTCGTGGTGCCGTTGTCGCTCAGGTTGAACGCCGATTTCCCGGTCACCGTCGCGTCGGTGCCTCGGTAGACGGAGGTGAAGATTCCGCCGAACGCGCCCTTGATCGAGTCGGTCAGGACGTAGGTGCCGGTGATGAGCGCGACGCCGAGGACGATTGCGATCGCCGTCAGCGCGGTGCGCAGCTTGCGCCGCGCCATCCCTCTCAGCGCGACACGGATCATGCGGTGAGCGAGTTCAGTACCTCGAGCACCTCGGCCTGTTCGGCGGACCGGCCGAGCTCGCGCACGATCTCCCCGTCGGCGAGGAAGAGGATGCGGTCGGCGATCGCCGCGGCCCGTGCCTCGTGGGTCACCATCACCGTCGTCTGTCCGTACTCGTCGGTGGACGCACGCATCAGCTCGAGGATCTCCCCGCCGGTTCTCGAGTCGAGGTTCCCCGTCGGCTCGTCGGCGAAGAGGATCGTCGGCCTGGTGACGAGCGAGCGGGCGATTGCGACGCGCTGCTGCTGGCCGCCCGAGAGCTCAGAGGGGCGGTGGTGGCGGCGGTCGGCGAGGCCCATCTGCGTGAGGAGCGAGTCGAGCCACGCCTTGTCGGGCTTCTCCCCGGCGATCGAGAGTGGCAGGACGACGTTCTCCTCGGCGTCGAGCATCGGCAGAAGGTTGAAGAACTGGAAGACGAAGCCGATGTGCTTGCGCCGCAGCTTGGTCAGGCTCGAGTCGTCGAGCCGCGTGATGTCCGTGCCGGCGATCAGGACCGTGCCCGAGGTCGGCTTGTCCAGCCCCGCCAGGATGTGCATCAGGGTCGACTTGCCCGAGCCGGACGGCCCCATGACCGCCACGAGCTCGCCGGAGCGGACCTCGATGTCGACGCCGCGGAGCGCGTCGACCGCAGTCGATCCCTCCCCGTAGCGGCGCGTCAGGTCATGGGCCTCGACCGCGGCGCCCGTGGGCACGACGGGACCACCCTTCGATTCCTCCCTCACGGCCATGTCTCCGAGGCTAGCCCAAGCCCCGCCGCGATGGAAGGGGGTCCGATTTTTCTTTACCGGCCTCCGCCGAGGTAGAAGCCGAGCACGGCGGCGCCGTAGGCCCCGACGAGCAGCCAGCCCTCCCGGCGGTGCAGACGGCCGTTCCACACGGTCGCCGTGACGAGCACGGCGGCGCCTGCCATAGCGACGAGCTCGCTCCAGCGGAAGGCGAGCGCGAGCGGATGCGTGAAGAGCAGGGCGAGCAGCGTCACGACCGGGACGACGAGGAGCGCGACCTGCGCGCTCGAGGAGATCGCGATCTCGCTGGCGAGCCGCATCTTTCCCCGATGCGCGATGACGATCGCACCGCCGTGCTCGGCGGCGTTGCCGACGATCGCGACGATCACGATCGAAACGAAGAACTCGCTCAGGCCCACGGCGGTCGCGAAGGCGTGGAGGGAGTGGACGAGGATCTCGCTCACCCAGGCCGTGACGGCCGTCGTCACGCCGAGCACGACGAGCGCGGTCGGAAGCGACCACGAGCCCTCGCTCGGCCCCTCGCGTTCCTGCTCGCGTTGGCGGCGCAGGTTTCGGCCGGTCACGGTGAGGTAGAGCAGCAGCAGGACGATCGCCACCGGCACCGACGCGACGACCACGGCGTGGCGCTCCGGCTCTCCCGTGTACCCGAATGCCGTCGGCACCGCGAAGAGTCCGACGGCGACGCCGACGAGGGCGAGTTGCGTGAGCAGTGAGCGTCGGTCGATCCGCGCCCCGTCCGGGCCGACCACCTGCGTGACGCCGAAGACGAGCAGGAGGTTCGAGATCACGCTGCCGGCGAGCGAGCCGCGGACGACGGTCGGGAGGTTGGCGCCGACGGCGAAGAGCGCGACGATGAGCTCCGGCGCGTTCCCGAAGCTCGCGTTGAGGAAGCCGCCGATGCCCGGGCCGGTGTGCTCCGCCGCCTGCTCGGTGGCATCGCCTATCAGCCACGCGAGCGGGATGAGGGACACGGCCGCGAGCACGAAGAGCGTCACGTCCCCGGCACCCGTCAGCTTGTCCACCGCGATCGTGATGGGCGCCAGGACGAGCGACGCCCAGAGGATGTTCCGGACCACCGACCTAGCCTAAAGAGCCGCCGAGCGGGCCTGGACAGCGGGTGAGCCATCAGCCGCTTACAGCGATTCAGCCGCGCTGTCAAGTCTTGCGCAGGTTGCCACTCGCTCGGAGAATGAGACTGTGAACCTCGAGCAACCCGCCGCGACGCTGCCGCTGCATCCGCAGGATGAGGCCGAGTGCCGGCGTTGCGCGGTTCACTGCGACAAGGTCGTGTACCCGGCGGCGTGCCTCCAGCGTTCCTGTCCCTTCGTCTACGCGTACGAGGAGCAGGGGCGCACGTACATGGGGTGCCTGCAGAAGGTGTTCGAGGCGGAGATCGACGTCGAGATGCTCGTCGCCGCCGAGCGGACGCGTGAGGGGTTCGGCGCCGTGCGCGCCCTGCGGCGGCCGCTGCCGATGTGCCATGCGGCGGTGCAGGCGACATTCGAGCACCGCGAGACCGAGCTCGGGTGCGTCAATCCAGAGTTCGGCGAGCTGCCTGCAGGCTCGCCGACGTTCCGCGTCTTCGCGCGGGTCGCGGACTTCTAGCCGCGTCCGGCTCCGCGAGCCGGCGGAGGACGAGGACGCCTGCCGCCGGTCCGGCGACGGCACAGGCATAGGCGACGCGCCACGACGAGGCCGCGACGATCGCGGCGAACGCGGGCGGGCCTGCCGCCACCACCACGCCGAGCATCATCTGCTGGAAGCCGAGGGCGGCTCCGCTGCGGGCGCGTCCGGCCGTCTCCGCCGCGGCGGTGAACGAGAGGCCGTTCCACGCGAGCCCGAGCACGCCGCACACGACGGTGGCCGGGATGAGGACGGCGAGGGGCGCGTCGACGAGTACGGCGACGAGCGCCGTCGCGACGGTGAGCGCGACGCCGATCTCCCTCAGCGGGCCGAGCCTCGTTCCGCGCCGGTCGGACCACCGGCCGGCGACGATCCTGGCGCCGATCCCGAGCACGTTGATCACGACGAGCACAACCGCGGCCGCATCCTTGGACAGGCCGCGGTGAGCGTGAAGGAAGAGGACGACGAACGTGATAATCGAGATCTGCGCGACGAGATAGAGGGACGAGCCGCCGGCGAGCCGCCACATCCGCGGATCGCGAAGCGGTGAGATGAGCTGTTGCGGCGCGAGTGTGGGCTCTCCGGCCGGCGCATCGCGGAGGAAGATGCCGCCGAGGAGTGCGCCTGCGATGCAGACGCCGGCGAGGGTGAGGAAGGCGAGTCGCGTTCCGCCTGTCGAGGCGAGCCACGGCAATGTCGCAGCGGCGCTCGCGGTGCCGATCGGGATCGCGGTCTGGCGGATCCCGAGCGCGAGGCCGCGTTCGTCGGCTCCGAACCAGCCCATCACGGCACGGCCGCTCGCGGCGTTGACGCTAGCGCCGAAGGCGCCGGCGAGCGCGAGCATGCCCACAAGCTGTGCGAGGGTGCTCGTCTCGGCGGTGGCAAAGAGGGCGGCCGCGGCACCGGTGAGACCGAGCACGATGACGAGTCGCTCTCCGATCCGGTCGGCGAGCAGTCCCCAGGGGAGGAGCGTCGGAAGCATCCCGATTCCCGCAGCGCCCAGCACGATGCCCACCTCGCCGACGGTGAGGTTGTATTGCGAGCGCAGCTGCGGTGCGAGCGCCGCGAGGCCGAGCGTGAATGCCGAGAAGCAAGCCTGCGCAAACGTTCCAGCGGCGAGCACAACCCACCGATACCGCCCACCGGACACGTCCCGAACGTACATGTCTACGTGTCAGACACCGGACAGGTCCGATTTCTTCCCGTCCCTTGGTTGCGCGGAAACGACTCGATACGGACTCGCCGAAAGAGTCAGCTCGTCCAGCGAGTGTGGAGCTCCTTCGTCTTGCGGATCTCGTTCGCGTCGGGGCCGCGGTTGTCCGGACCCGCTGTCTCGAGGACGGCCGGCAGATTCTGAAGTCGCGGGTTCGACAGGAAGACGCCGAGCTTCTCGCCGAGCTCCCCCTCGAGGATGTTCGCGTGCCGGTCGCGGTTCGAGGCGAATGGCGCCGCGGAGTCGTTGACGTGCAACGCCCGGAGCCGGTCGAGGCCGATCGACGAGTCGAGCTCGTCGAGACACGCGTCGAGCGCTGCCGGGTCGGTCACGTCCACGCCGGAGACGAAGAGGTGGCACGAGTCGAGGCAGACGCCGAGCCGCGGGTGGCCTCCGAGCCGATCGTGGATCGTTGCGAGCTCCTCGATCGAGCGCCCGATCGTCCCCCCGGCGCCGGCGGAGTTCTCCATCAGGAGCCACGTGTCGCCCGTGCACAGCTCGAGCACCTGCTCGAGCGCCGGCACGACGCGCTCCAGCCCAACCTCGAGCCCGCTGCCGAGGTGGGAGCCGACGTGGAAAACGACGTCGTCGGCGCCGATCCCGCCCGCCACCTGCATCGTGTTCTTCAGCGTCTCCACCGACCGCTCGTAGGTCACGGGATCCGGCGCCGCAAAATTGCAGAGATAAACCGCATGGCAGAGGACGCCGCCGATCCCCGCCTCGACGCGCGCCTCGCGGAAGCGCTCGAAGCTCGCCGGATCGTGGTTCGTCGGCCGCCAGGCGCGCGGGCTCTGCGTAAACACCTGCACCGAGTCGGCGTCGATCGCGACCGCCCGCTCGATCGCCTTGTCGATCCCGCCGGACGAGGACACGTGAGCCCCGATCTGCACCGCCACCTACGCTACCGGCATGGCGGTCCGCGTCCGCATGGCTCCGAGCCCCACCGGCTTCCAGCACGTCGGCGGGATCCGCACGTTCCTCTTCAACTGGCTCTTCGCTCGGCACGAGGGCGGCGAGAACCTGCTGCGGATCGAGAACACCGACACGACGCGTGAGGTCGCCGAGGCGGTCGACCACATTCAGGACTCGCTCGGTTGGCTCGGCATCGAGGTGGACGGGCCCGTGACCTTTCAGCTCGACCGGATCGAGGACTGCCGTCGCGTCGCCGAGCAACTCGTCGCCGAGGGAAAGGCGTACGAGGACGACGGCGCGATCCGCTTCCGGATGCCGGACGAGGGCACGACCGCCTGGGACGACGTCGTCCGCGGCCGGGTCGAGGTGGCGAACGAGACGATCGAGGACGTGGTGCTCGTGCGCTCGGACGGGAGGCCCACCTACAACTTCGCTTCGCCGATGGAGGACGTGTGGGACGAGATCACACACGTGATCCGGGGTGAAGATCACATCTCGAACACCCCGAAGCAGATCCGGATCATTCAAGCCGTCGGCGCGAAGGTTCCGGTATACGCGCACGTGCCGAACATCTTCGGCGACGACGGGAAGAAGCTCTCGAAGCGCCACGGCGCGACCGGCGTCGAGGAGTTCCGCGCCGACGGCTATCTCCCCGAGGCGCTCATGAACTTCCTCGCGCTCCTCGGCTGGGCGCCGGACGGCGAGACGACCATCATGTCCCGGGACGAGCTGATCCAGCGCTTCTCGCTCGAGCGCGTCAGCCCCAGCCCGGCGCAGTTCGACTACGCGAAGCTCGACTGGATGAACGGTGTCTATCTCCGGGAGCTCCCGGTGGAGGAGTTCACGCACCGGCTCGTCATGTGGCTCGGCGAGAACGACTACGAGTGGGACTCGGAGCTCGTGGCGCGAACGGCGCCGCTCGTGCAGGAGAAGATCTCGAAGCTGTCGGACTTCCCAGGCTTTGCCGGCTTCTTCTTCGGCGAGGCGGACCCGGACCCCGCCGAGCTCGACGGCGGCGGCCCGATGCTCGCCGCGGCGACGGAGGCGCTCGCCGGCATCGAGCCCTTCGAGGCGCCTGCGATCGAGGCCGCGTTGCGGGCCGCGGCGGACGGCCTCGGCCTGAAGCCGCGACAGGCGTTCCAGCCGGTCCGCGTGGCGGTAACCGGATCCCGCGTGTCGCCGGGCCTGTTCGAGAGCATTGAGCTCCTCGGCCGCGAGACGACGCTCAACCGTTTGCGCGCGGCGGCGGACGCTGTACCGCGGGCCTAGGAAGCGGCTTGGGCGACGCGAGCGGATCGAGCGCCCGCTGGAAGGCAAGCCAGGCCCGGCGCCGGAAGCGCTGAGTCGGGAGAGGCAGGCCGGCGGGATCTGGACTTCGGACCCCGCGCCCGCCGCGACTGGGCTGCGGAGAGTCCTTGGCCACTTCAGAGGGGTAACGAGCTCCGGCGCGGCTCGGTTACGGAAGCCGGATCACGGATACACTCGCGGCGATGAGCGATACCGGGGGGCATGCGGCGCCCGCTCGGGTCCTGGTGGTCGACGACGACAAGTCGATCCGGCTTCTCTGCCGGGTCAATCTGGAGCTCGACGGCCACGAGGTGCTCGAGGCGGACTCTCTTGACAAGGCCAGGGCGACGCTGGCGGCGGAGAAGGTTGCGGTCGTCCTCCTCGACGTCCACCTCTACGGCGAGCGGAGCGACCCGCTCATCGGCGAGTGCCACGCGCAGGAGCCTCCGATCCCGGTCGTCCTCGTGACCG
>DASQCM010000051.1:0-11890 GCA_035634675.1 Gaiellaceae bacterium | reverse complement strand
CCGGCCACGAGGTCCCTCACGGTGCCGGTTGTCAATACCTCCGCAGGTCCCGCGAGCGCCATGATCCGCGAGCCGATGTGCACCGCGATGCCGCCGAGCTTTCCGTCGATCTCCTCGCACTCGCCGGTGTGCACGCCGGCGCGCACGTCCACGCCGAGCTGTTGAACCTCGATGACGATTGCCGCGGCGCAGGCGAGCGCCCGGGCCGGCTCCCCGAACGTTGCGAAGAACCCGTCGCCGGCGGTGTCCTGTTCGCGCCCGCCGTTGCGCTTTAGCTCGTCGCGGACGATCCGGCGGAACCGCGTCAGCAGCTCGCGCCAGCGCGCGTCGCCGAGCTCTGACGCCAGCGCGGTCGAGCCGACGATGTCCACGAAGAGGACCGTCGCCAGGCGCCGCCGCACAGCGTGACGTGGCATGCGTCGATTATGCGCCTGACTCGGATCTGCGCCTAGGTGGCGGCTTCGTCTCCCAGGTCCGGCGAGATAGTGTCTTCGGGCTTTGCGGATCGGAGTCCCGAAGGAGATCAAGACCGACGAGTACCGCGTGGCGCTCACGCCTGCGGGCGCCCGTGAGCTGATCCAGCGCGGCCACGAGGTCCTGGTGGAGACGACCGCCGGCGACGGAAGCGCCTTCCCCGACGCGCAGTACGAGCGGGCCGGCGCCCGCATCGTGTCGGTCGACGATGCGTGGGGGCAGGCCGATCTCCTCCTCAAGGTGAAGGAGCCGATCCAGCCCGAGTACGCGCGCCTTCGGGAGGGGCTCATCCTCTTCACGTACCTCCACATCGCCGCCGATGAGCCGCTGACGCGAGCACTCGCGGACAGCGGTGTCGCCGCAGTCGCCTACGAGACCGTCGAGACGGTCGACCGCCGGCTGCCGTTGCTCGCTCCGATGAGCGAGATTGCCGGAAGGCTCGCTCCTCAGGCGGCGGCGCACTTTCTCGAGAAGCCCCTCGGCGGGCGCGGCGTGCTCCTCGCGGGGACACCGGGTGTGCAGCCCGGGCATGTCGTCGTCCTCGGCGGCGGGATCGTCGGCTACAACGCCGCGATCATCGCGCTGGGCCTCGGCGCTCGCGTGACCGTCCTCGAGCGCTCGATCGACCGGATGCGGCACCTCGACGAGATCCTCTCGGGCCGGGTCAGCCTGCTCATGTCGTCGACGCTGGAGATCGAGGAGACGATCGCGCATGCAGACGTCGTCATCGGCGCCGTTCTCATCCCCGGGGCGCGCGCTCCGAAGCTCATCAGCCGCGCGATGCTCTCGGAGATGCAGCCCGGCGCCGTGATCGTCGACGTCGCCATCGACCAGGGCGGCTGCATCGAGACGGCGCACCCCACGACACACTCGGACCCGATCTACGAGGTCGACGGGATCATCCACTACTGCGTCGCGAACATGCCCGGCGGTGTTCCCGTGACGTCGACGAAGGCGCTGACGAACGCAACGCTGCCCTATGTCGAGGAGATCGCCGAGCACGGCCTCGCCGAGGCAGTGGGGCGCGACCCCTCGCTTGCCCTGGGGGTCAACGTGCTCGACGGGAAGATCACGTACGAGGCGGTCGCCGAGGCGCACGGCCTCGAATACACGCCGCTTGCGGACGTCTTGCCGCTCGCGCCCGTCTAGCTCTTGGCCGCGCCGTCTTGCTTGCGGGACGGCGTGTACCGCACGACCACCCACGTCACCCCGGCGGCCAGGCCGACGATGACGAGGATGTAGGCGACGAATTCGATGAGGCCGAGGGCGTTCGACACGGGCTACCTAGAATAGCCCGGTGCCCAGAGCGTGCGTCATCGTGCTCGATGCAGTCGGTGCCGGCGAGCTGCCGGATGCCGCGCAGTACGGCGACGAAGGATCGAACACGCTCGGCAATGTCGCGCTGGCCGTCGGCGGCCTCGACCTCCCGAGCCTCGAGGCGCTCGGTCTCGGGAATGTGGAGCCCCTCGAAGGATGTCCGCCGCAACCTGGGGCACCGGCGGTTGCCGGCCGGTTGTTCGAGCGGTCGAAGGGCAAGGACACGACGACCGGCCACTGGGAGCACATGGGGATCGTCACCGCGCAGGCGTTCCCGACGTATCCGCACGGATTCCCCCACGACGTGATCGACCCGTTCATGCACCGCACCGGCCGCGGAGTGCTCGGCAACAAGGCGGCTTCGGGCACCGAGATCATCCAGGAGCTCGGGGAGGAGCACCAGCGAACGGGAAAGTGGATCGTCTACACGTCGGCCGACTCCGTCTTCCAGATCGCCGCACACGAGGAGACGATCCCGCTGGAGGAGCTCTATGACGGTTGCCGAGCGGCGCGCGAGATCCTCACCGGCAAGCACGCCGTCGGGCGCGTCATCGCCAGGCCGTTTGTCGGCGAGCCCGGCAACTACGTCCGCACGGCGAACCGCCACGACTTCTCGCTCACGCCCCGCCAGCCCAACTACCTCACGTTGATCCGCGAGGCCGGCGGCACCGTCCACGGCGTCGGCAAGATCGGCGACATCTTCGCCGGCCAGGACATCGACACCTCGCAGCCGACGCAGTCCAACATCGACGGAATCGTCCAGACAGAGCGGCTGTTGCGGGAGATCGACGAGGGCTTCGTCTTCGTCAACCTCGTCGAGACGGACATGCTCTGGGGCCACCGGAACGACCCCGTCAACTTCCACCGTTGCCTCCAGGACTTCGACCGGCGTCTGCCCGATCTGCTCGAGGCGCTTCGCCCCGGGGACCTGCTCATCATCACCTCTGACCACGGGTGCGATCCGACGACCCCGTCGACCGATCACTCACGCGAGTACGCGCTCCTGCTCGCGTACGTCGAAGGGCGCAACGCGGCGGGCCAGATTCACGAGGGCGAGTTCGCCGACGTGGGGGCGACCGTGAACGCGTGGCTCGGCGGCAAGGCGCCGTCCCGCGGCATTCCCGGGCAGCCCCTCATAGCCCCGTAGAGCCGCCCGGCAGCCCCTCACGACCCGACTACGCTGGCTGGATGCCGGAGCTGCCGGAGGTCGAGAGCGTCCGCACGCAACTCGAACCCGCCCTCGTCGGCCGGCGGTTCGAGCACGTCACCATCGACGACCCGCGCCTCGTGCGTCCATACGACCCGGCCGAGGTGGCGGCCGAGCTCCAGGGAGAACGCGTCGCGGCGGTCGAGCGGCGAGGCAAGTATCTGATTGTTCGGTTCGAGAGCGGTCGCGTTCTCTTGATTCACCTCCGGATGACGGGAAGCCTGTTGCGCGCGCCGGGCGGCTCGCTTCCGGACGACTCCCACCGGCGCGCCGTTGTCAAATTAGACGACGGGTCGGACGTCGCATATCGAGACGTGCGGCGCTTCGGCACCTGGCTCCTGCTCGAGCCGGGGGAGGCAGAGCCGTACCTCGCCGCCCGGGTCGGCGACGAGCCGCTCGACGCCCTATTCACCGCCGCCCGCCTCGGCGAGCGTCTCGCTGGTCGGCGCACCTCGCTCAAAGCGGCGCTCCTCGACCAGCGCACGCTCGCGGGTATGGGGAACATCTACGCCGACGAGGCGCTCTGGCGGGCGCGGCTCAACCCGCTTCGTCCCGCCGCCGGTCTCGACCGCGCGGAGCTGCGCAGGCTCCACCGCGGCATCCGTGCTGCTCTCGAGCAGGGACTGGCGCGCCAGGGCTCGACGCTACGCGACTACCGGCTGCCGGACGGCGGCGGCGGCTCGATGCAGGACGAGTTTCGCGTCTACGGGCGGGGCGGCGAGCCATGCAACCGGTGCGGCACGCCGATTGCTCGAACGACGGTCGCCGGTCGCACGACGTGCTTCTGTCCCACGTGCCAGCCCGGGCCCGAGTTGGGTCAGGCGGCCAGGAGCTCGTCGAGGCGGCCGTCGCGGTCCAGGCGCCAGAGCTCGGTGTAGCCGCCGATCGGCTTGCCGTCAACCAGGATCTGCGGCACCGTCCAGCCGCCCGTCGCGTCGAACACCGTCTGCCGGAAGGCAGGGTCGTCGTCGAGCGAGCTCTCCTCGTAGAGCAGGCCGCGCGAATCGAGGAGGGTCTTCGCTCGGACGCAGTAGCCGCACCACCGCGTCGTATAGATCTGGATCCTGGGCATTACCGCTTACAACGCAGAAGGCTGCGGGACCGTTCCTGCCCGGCGCCCTCCCTAGACTTGGGTGGACATGGCTGGACGGGCGTACAGCACTGAGGCCGTGGTGCTTCGGTCGATCCGATTCGGGGAGGCCGACCGGGTGCTCCACCTCTACACCGCCGCCCGCGGCAGGGTCGGCGCCGTCGCGAAGGGCGTGCGGAAGACGATGTCACGCTTCGGCGCCCGGCTCGAGCCGCTCTCACACGTCGAGCTCGTCCTTCACCATGGCCGCGGCGAGCTGGAGACGGTGACCGCGGCTCAGCTCGTGCACTCGCACCACGAAGCGCGGGAGGACTTCTACCGCTACTCGGTCGGGACGATCGGCGCCGAGGCGATGCTGCGCCTGTTCAGCGAGGAGGAAGCGAACGAGCGGGCGTTCACCGCCCTGACGCGCTTCCTCGACCTCCTGGATGACGCCCCGCACGTCGCCGACCGCCCGGCTCTCGATCCCCTTGGGCTCGCGTTCCAGCTCAAGCTGCTCTGGCTCGCGGGCTATCTGCCGCACCTCTCGGGCTGCGCCGAATGCGGCGAGGAGCGGGAACTGCTCGTGGGCTACTCGACGCGGGCCGGCGGCGCAGTCTGTGCGCGCTGCGCACCGGCGGCCGAGGCACTCGCGCTCGCACCCGACGGGATCGCCGGCATCGAGGCGCTCCTCGCGCGGCCGCTCTCAGAGGCAGCGAAGCTCGGTCTCTCGGAGCGCGCGCAGCGGGACGCCCTGCGAGTCGTCACCGCCTCGTACGAGTATCACGGCGGCTTCCGGCTCAGGACGTTGAGCGCCTAGCGCCTAGCCGGCGTAGCCGAATCGCTCGAAGTTGAGCGTGCCCCGCTGGCAGACGCTCGTCGGCGGCTTGATCGCCGCGTCGGTCGCGCCGCCGCCGTCCGGGTTCACCTGGAGCATCTGAGCCTGCGGCTGGCATGCGCCGGTCTGCGAGTCTCCGTCGCCCGCCACGTCGGGCGAGAACCGCGCGTGAGCCACGGCAGAGGCGCCCGGCTGGAGGACGATCCGGCCCGTGCCTCCGTCCCCCGCCGCAGTGATGTGCGTGGGCAGCGCCACGGCGCTCGCGCCGAGGAGGGTGGCCTTGGGGACGCCGCGGACGAAGCACGGGCTCTCGGAGGTGTTCGTCACGGTGAGCGCGTACTCGATCTGGCCCGCTCCGGCGCTGCCGGGGACGAGAGCGAAGTTCCCCGCAAGCTCGGCGCCGGTACAGGGATCGGCCGTCTCGGACTTCGAGGTGATGGTCTGGGTGGTCGTGACGGTCTGCGTGCGACTGACGGTGACGGTCTTCGTGCCGCTGCCGAAACCACACCCCGCGGCGCTCAGGGCGACCGCGGCGAGCGCCACTCCTGCACGAGCGCGTCGTCCAGCCACTCCCGGACGCCGGAGAGGGGCAGCCGTTCCTGCGCGAGCGAGTCCCGGTCCCGGACCGTGACGGTCTCGTCCTCGAGAGTCTGTTCGTCGACGGTGAAGGCCCACGGCGTCCCTATTTCGTCCTGGCGGCGGTAACGCCTGCCGATCTGGCCGCTCTCGTCGTGCTCGACCTGGTGGTGGGGTCGGAGCTCTTCGTAGAGCGCGCGTGCCCGCGTCGCCATCCCCTCGTCGCGCGGGATGAGCGGGAGGATCGCCGCCTTGACGGGGGCGACGCGCGGGTGGAGGCGGAGCACGACGCGCTTGCGGTCGCCGACGACCTCTTCGTCGTAGGCGTCACAGAGGAAGGCCAGCATGATCCGGTCGATCGAGACGGCGGGCTCGATCACGTACGGCGTGTAGCGCGTGCCGTCAGGGTCGATCCACTCGAGCTTCGTCCCCGATTCGCGCGTGTGCTGCGTCAGGTCGTACTCGCCGCGGTTCGCGACGCCTTCGAGCTCCTGCCAGCCGATCGGGTAGAGGTACTCGAGGTCGCTCGTCGCAAGCGAGTAGTGGGAGCGCTCGTTCGCATCGTGCTCGCGGACGCGGAGGTTCACCTCGCGCAGGCCGAGGTCGAGGTACCACTGGCGCCGTGCCTCGATCCAGTACGCGTGCCATTCGTCGGCTTCGCCGGGCGGGACGAAGAACTCCATCTCCATCTGCTCGAACTCGCGGAGCCGGAAGAGGAAGTTGCCCGGCGTGATCTCGTTCCGGAACGACTTGCCGACCTGCGCGATGCCGAACGGCGGCTTGCGGCGCGCGAGCTGGGCGACGTTCTTGAAGTTGACGAAGATGCCCTGTGCGGTCTCCGGCCGCAGGTAGGCGAGCGAGCTCTCGTCCTGGAGCGCGCCGACGTGTGTCTCGAACATGAGGTTGAACTGGCGCGGCTCCGTGAGGTCGCAGTCGGGCGTTTCACCCGGGTGCTTGCTGGGCTTGCGGCCGCAGCTCGCGAGCTCGAGCTGGTCGGCGCGGAAGCGGAGCTTGCAGGTGCGGCAGTCGACGAGCGGGTCGGTGAAGCCGGCGACGTGACCGGAGGCCTCCCAGACACGCGGGTTGAGGATGATCGCGGAGTCGAGGGCGACGATGTCGTCTCGTTCCTGGACCATCGCGCCGAACCAGAGCGACCGGATGTTGTTCTTGGTGAGCACGCCGTAGTGGCCGTAGTCGTAGGTCGAGCCGATGCCGCCGTAGATCTCGGAGGACGGGAAAACGAAGCCGCGGCGGCGGCAGAGGGAGACGATCGTGTCCATCGTCAGCGGCTTCGCCGTTTCGGCCATGGGCGGAGGTTACCCGGGCGGTTCAGCCGGGCCGGTCGGCTCCCGACGCCCGCACAGCTCGCGTTTTCAGCCTTGCGGCACGAACCTACGACTCCGCTCCCACGCCTCTCCCCGTACGCTGATATCCCCGTGGGTGGGTGGGGGTTTGGGATGGGTTCAGGCGCAGGCTCGTTACGCTGACCGCCGATGGCGAACCCGCCCGTCGAGCTGCACGTCGTCTCCGACGCCACCGGCGAGACCGCCGCGCGACTCGTCCAGGCGCTCGAGGCGCAGTTCCCCGAGCAGGACTTCGTCGAGATCCGCCATCCGCGGGTCGAGTCCGAGGACGACCTCCAGCTCGCCGTCAACCGGATGCGCGGCCGGCCCGCCGTGGTCGTCTACACCCTCGTCCAGCCGGAGCTCCGCGAGGCGATGCGCACTCTCTGCCGCCGCGCAAGACTCCACTACTGCGACCTGCTCGGCCACCCGATCGACGCAGTCGCTCGCGTCTCGGGTCGCGCGGCCACCATGACCCCGGGCTCTAGACCGCCGCTCAACTCCGCCTACTTCAAGCGGATGGAGGCGATCGAGTTCGCCGTCCGCTACGACGACGGAGTCGCGCACGGCCTCCACGACGCAGACGTCGTCCTCGTCGGCGTCTCGCGCACCTCGAAGACGCCGCTGTCGATCTACCTCGGCTATCTCGGACACAAGGCCGCGAACGTCCCCGTCGTGAAAGGAATCGAGCCGCCGCAGGAGCTGTTCGAGGTCGACCAGGCAAGGGTCGTCGGCCTCACGATCGACCCGAACCGGCTCCTCGAGATCCGCCGCGCACGCGTGCGCGCGATGGGCGCGCCGGGACGCAACCGGCAATACGCCGAGCTTGCCGAGATCTACGAGGAGCTCGAGCAGGCAACGAAGCTCCACCGCCGCCTCGGCTGCCCCGTGATCGACATCTCGGAGCTCTCGATCGAAGAGACCGCGCACCGCATCCTCCGTGTCGTCGAGGAGCGCCGCGACGAGTCCAGGGCGAAGGTCAAGGAAAAGGCCAAGACCAAGGCGCGCGCCACCCGGTGACGGCGGCGACCGGAAAGCCCCGCATCCCCGTCTACCGCTGGCTTCTCTGGTGGGTGTCGCTGCTGGTCGCGGACGTCATCTTCTACGTCCTACTCACCCCGATCTGGCTCGGGCTGCGCGGCCTCGCGTGGATCGCGGAGTTTCGGGCGCGCCGCCGCTAGGAAGCCATATGCGCTGCATATGAGAACATCCCAGGCCCGATGACCCACTACGTCTACGACTTCGACGAGCCGGCGGACGGGGGGCGGGAGCTCCTCGGCGGCAAGGGAATCGGGCTCGCGGAGATGACGCAGCTCGGGATTCCGGTTCCCGCCGGGTTCACGATCACGACCGAGGCCTGTCGGGCCTACATGGCTTCCGGCGGCGAGGTAGAAGGGCTCGAAGAGGAGATCGCCGAGCACGTCGAGCGGCTCGAAGAACGCACGGGAAAGCGCTTCGGCGACCCGGAGGATCCGCTGCTCGTCTCCGTCCGCTCGGGCGCGGCGATCTCGATGCCGGGGATGATGGACACGGTCCTCAACGTCGGGCTCAACGACGAATCGGTCGAAGGGCTCGCGCGCTCGACGGGTAACGAGGAGTTTGCGCGTGACTGCTACCGACGGCTGATCCAGATGTTCGGCGAGACCGTCGATGGGATCCCGCACGAGAGCTTCAGCATCGACGACTCGGTCGAGCGCGCCCGCGAGATCTACGAGCACGACACCGCTCACGGCTTTCCGCAGGACGCGCGGGAGCAGCTGCGCCGCGCCATCACGGCCGTCTTCGACTCCTGGAACTCATCACGGGCGCAGATCTACCGGCGCACGTACGACATCCCCGACGACCTCGGCACAGCGGTCAACGTCGTGCAGATGGTGTTCGGGAACAAGGGCGAGAGCTCGGCGACCGGCGTGGCGTTCACCCGCGACCCCTCGACCGGCGAGCAGGGCGTCTACGGCGAGTTCCTCCTCAACGCGCAGGGCGAGGACGTCGTCGCCGGCACCCGGACGCCGCAGCCGCTCGAGGAGCTGCGCGACCGGCTGCCCGACGCATACGACCAGCTGCTCGAGACGATGGGCTCGCTCGAGCGCCACTACCGCGACATGCAGGACATCGAGTTCACGGTCGAGGAGGGCCACCTCTACCTCCTCCAGACGCGCACCGCGAAACGGACGGCGGCAGCGGCCCTCAAGGCCGCCGTGGACATGACCGGAGAAGGGCTGATCGAGCGCGACGAGGCCGTCGCGCGCATCGACCCGAAGCAGCTCGACCAGCTCCTCCACCCGCGGCTCGACGAGAACGCGCAGTTCGAGGTAGCGGCTCACGGGCTCAACGCCTCGCCCGGGGCCGCGTCCGGGAAGATCGTCCTCGACGCCGACACCGCCGAGGAGCACGGCAAGGCCGGCGAGGCGGTGATCCTCGTCCGCTGGGAGACGACGCCGGACGACATCCACGGCCTGATCCAGGCGCAGGGCGTCCTCACCGCGCACGGCGGCATGACCTCGCACGCGGCGGTCGTCGCGCGCGGGATGGGGAAGCCGTGCGTCGCCGGCTGCGACGACCTCGACATCGACAGCGGAAAGAAGACCGTGCGCATCGGCCGCCACAAGCTCCGCGAGGGCGACGTAATCACGATCGACGGCGGCACCGGTCGCGTCATCGTCGGCGAGGTGCCGCTCGTTCCGCCCGCCATCAACGAGGATTTCGAGACGATCCTCGACTGGGCCGACGAGCTGCGCCGCCTCAAGGTGCGCGCAAACGCCGACAACGCCGACGACGCCGCGAAGGCGCGCGAGTTCGGCGCCCAGGGGATCGGTCTCTGCCGCACCGAGCACATGTTCTTCGGCGAGGAGCGACTGCCGGTGATGCAGCAGATGATCCTCGCCGGCGACGAAGCGGGCCGCCGCGACGCGCTCGACCGGCTCCTGCCGTTCCAGCAGTCCGACTTCGAGGCGATCTTCGAGGCGATGGCCGGCCTGCCGGTCACGATCCGGCTCCTCGACCCGCCGCTGCACGAGTTCCTCCCCGACGAGAGTGAAGCGACGGACGAGCGGATGCGCCGGCGGATCCGCCAGCTGCACGAGCAGAATCCGATGCTCGGCACCCGCGGCTGCCGGCTGGGCATCCAGTGGCCTGAGATCTACGAGATGCAGGTGCGTGCGATTGCGCGGGCCGCGACAGCGGTGCAGGAGCGTGGGGGAGACGCTCCGCTGGTCGAGGTCATGCACCCGCTCGTCGGCTTCCGCGAGGAGCTGCGCCGCCTGCGCGAGCTCACAGAGCGCGTGATGGAGGAGGAGGCGCCCGAGCTCGACTACCTGTGCGGAACGATGATCGAGCTGCCGCGGGCGGCCCTGCGCGCCGACGAGATCGCCGAGGTGGCCGACTTTTTCTCCTTCGGAACCAACGACCTCACGCAGACGACGCTCGGCATGTCGCGCGACGACGCCGAGGGCAAGTTCCTCACCTTTTACCTCGAGGACAGCGTGCTCGAGCGGAACCCGTTCGAAGTGCTCGACCAGGAGGGCGTCGGAGACCTGATGCGGATCGGCGTCGAGCGGGGGAGAGAGACCAAGCCGGAGATGAAGCTCGGTATCTGCGGCGAGCACGGCGGCGAGCCGTCCTCGGTCGAGTTCTGCCACGGAATCGGGCTGGACTACGTGAGCTGTTCGCCCTACCGCGTCCCCCTGGCGCGCCTGGCTGCCGCGCAGGCGGCGCTCAAGGAGGCGGACCGGGCCGAGTACGTCCAGGCCGGCGGCTGACGACTACGCGTAGCCGCGGACGCGCCAGTAGGCGAGCGCAAAGCTGCCGGCCGCCACAGCGGCCAGCCCGATCACCCCGCCTAGGCCGAGCTGTCCGTACTGCGCCCGCCCACGGTCGCCCCAGTGCCCGTAGGCGAGGGTGATGAGGATTCCTCCGATCAGCCCGCCGACGTGTCCGCCCCAGGAGATGCCTGGAATCGCGAACGAGATCACGAGGTTGATCACGATCAACGTCATGGCGTTGCCTGCCAGGCGCCCGGTCAGCTGCCACTCGATGATCAGCATCGCGCCGAGGATCCCGAAGATCGCGCCCGAAGCGCCGACGACCGGCTGGAAGGGGGCCTGGATGACGGCTCCGGCGCCGCCCGCGAGACCGGAGACGAGATAAAGCCCGATGTAGCGCGAGCGGCCGAGGTACTGCTCCACGGGCCGTCCGATCACCCACAGCGCGAACATGTTGAACGCGATGTGGAGCACCGAGGCGTGGAGGAACGCCGACGTGAAAAGGCGCCACCACTCGTGGTCGTGCGCGAGATCGCCGGGGCGCCCGAAGAACCCCAGGCGCGAGTTGGAGCCGACGAGGACGAGCCTGTTGAACAGCGAGCCGCCAGGAGAGTTGAGCCCGGCTCCCTGCACCACGGTGATGAGGTAGATCACGACGTTGATCCCGATCAGGATCTTCGTGACGGGCGCGTCGTTCGTTGCGAGCGCCACGCCCGGCGCGCGCCGCACCGGCCTGGGCCTCAGACGTGTCGGTACTCGGCGGCCGGTGACGCTCGCGTGGTCGGGGCAGCGGATGCCGACCGGCGCGAACGTCGCGCAGTCGGCGCAGATGGGCCGACCGCACTCCGAGCAGGAGAGCCCGGTCTCGCGGTCGGGATGCCGGTAACAGTGCTGCGTCTCGACGGCTGTCATCCGGGCTAGCGTAGCCCCCGCGCATGCGCGTGCACGTTGCCTTCACACCCGGCGAGCAGACGCCTGCACCCGTCGGCGTCGTCGTCGACGTCCTCCGCGCGACGTCGACGATCTGCCAGGCGCTCGCCTCCGGCTACGGGCGCGTGCTCTGCTGCGCGGAGATCGAGGAAGCGCGCGCACTGGCCGCGAGCGAAGGCCCGGCGAAGCTCGCCGGCGAGCGGCGGCTGGAGCCCATCGAGGGCTTCGACTTCGGCAACTCTCCGGCCGAGCTCGAGGGCCAGGCGGCCGCGGAGACGCTGATCCTCACGACGACGAACGGCACACGGCTCCTCGTTGCCGCTGCCGAGCGCTTCGATCGCGTCTATGTCGGGTCGCTGCTCAACCTCGACGCCG
>DASQCM010000050.1:0-8857 GCA_035634675.1 Gaiellaceae bacterium | reverse complement strand
TCCGCTTCTTCGTCAACGACCCCGGACTCGTCACGCGCGATTACGGCTACTGGGTCGAGAACCGCCTCCGCGAGCGCTTCGGCCTCGACGGCGTCCCGGTCTCGATCGACTTCGTGAGACGATCCTGACGATGCGGTTCCTCGTCGTCGGCGCGGGCTCGTGGGGAACGGCGTTCACACGCGTGTTGCTCGACCGGGGCCACGACGTCGTCCTCGCGTGCCGCACTGCCGAACAGGCGGAGGCGATCGCGCAGACCGGCTGGAATCCCCGTTACCTGCAGGGCGTCGACCTGAGCGCGGCGCAGACAGTCGCGCTCGCGGATGCCCCCGAGGACGTCGACGTCGTGGCCGCCGCCGTGCCGAGCCGTTCCTTCGCGGAGGTCGTCGAGGCACTTCCCGGAGCCGCGCCGGTGCTCTGCCTCGCCAAGGGGCTCGACCCGGAGACGGGGGAGCGCCTCTCGACCCGCGTCACCGGTCGCTCCGTTGCCGTCCTTTCCGGCCCGAACATCGCAGAGGAGATCGCGGCGGGCTTGCCGACAGCGGCGGTGATCGCGAGCGAGGACGGGTCCCTCGCAGGCCAGCTCCAGCACGCGATCAACTCCGGCGTCTTCCGGGCCTACCTCAATCCAGACCTCGTCGGGGTCGAGCTCTGTGCCGCGGCGAAGAACGTAATCGCTCTCGCCGCCGGCGGCGTGGACGGGCTCGGGCTCGGCGACAACGCGAAGGCGTCGCTCATCGCGCGCGGCCTCGCAGAGATGACGCGGCTCGGTGAGGCTGCGGGCGCGAGGCCCGAGACGTTCGCCGGCCTCGCGGGCATCGGTGATCTTGTCGTCAGCTGCTGCAGCTCGAAAACGCGGAACCGTCACGCCGGCGAGCTGATCGCGCAGGGCCTGACACCGGAGCGCGCCGTTGCCGAGATCGGCCAGACCGTGGAGGGCCTGACGACGGCGCCGGTCCTGCGCGACCTCTCGCGCAGGCTCGGAGTCGAGTTGCCGATCACCGAAGGCGTGTGCGCAGTCCTCTCCGGGCAAGACCTGACCGAACTCGCCGCCGGCCTGATGGGGCGCGAGCCAACCGAGGAGTAGCCCGCGCGGTTCGGTAGCCTGCCGCTCTATGTCTAATCGCTCCTTCTCCTTCACCTCCGAGTCGGTGACCGAGGGCCATCCGGACAAGATGGCCGACCAGATCTCCGACTCCGTGCTCGACGCCGTCCTCACCGACGATCCTCAGGGACGCGTCGCCTGCGAGACCCTGATCACCACCGGCCTCGCCGTCGTCGCCGGCGAGATCACGACGAACACGTACGTCGACATCCCGAGGCTCGTCCGCGAGCGGATCCGCGAGATCGGCTACACCCGGGCTAAGTTCGGCTTCGACGCCGAGACCTGCGGCGTCGTCGTGGCGATCGACGAGCAGTCGCCCGACATCGCGCAGGGCGTCGACCAGTCCTACGAGCACCAGCACGGCGACACCGACCCGCTCGACCTCGAAGGTGCGGGAGACCAGGGGATGATGTTCGGCTATGCGTCGAATGAGACCGACGAGCTGATGCCGCTGCCGATCATGCTGGCGCACCGGCTCGCACGCAGGCTTGCGGAGGTGCGCAAGGCCGACGTCCTGCCCTACCTGCGTCCCGACGGCAAGACGCAGGTGACCGTGCGGTACGAGACGGACGAGCATGGCCGTCAGCGGCCGGTCGAGATCGAGCGGGTGCTCATCTCGACCCAGCACCGCGACGGGCTCGACTGCGACACCCTGCTCAAGCCCGACCTGATCGAGCACGTGATCGAGCCGATCCTCCCGAAGGATCTTTACGAGGCGCGGCGGCTCGAGCACGACCGCGACTTCGTCTACTGCAACCCGACCGGGAAGTTCGTGATCGGCGGCCCGATGGGGGACACCGGCCTGACGGGACGGAAGATCATCGTGGACACGTATGGTGGCGCGGCTCCGCACGGCGGCGGCGCGTTCTCCGGCAAGGACCCGACCAAGGTCGATCGCTCGGCCGCGTACGCCGCCCGCTGGGTGGCGAAGAACATCGTGGCCGCGGGGCTCGCCGACCGCTGCCAGATCCAGGTGGCCTACGCGATTGGCGTCGCGCATCCGCTCTCGATCCTCGTCGACACGTTCGCGACGGAGGCGATCCCGGTGCCGCGGATCGAGGAGCTCGTGCGCGAGCACTTCGACCTCCGCCCGGCCGCGATCCTGCGCGATCTCGACCTGCGGCGGCCGATCTACTCGAAGACGGCCGCGTACGGGCACTTCGGCCGCGAGGACGCCGGCTTCACGTGGGAGAGCACCGACCGCGCCGACGCGTTGCGCGCGGCGGCGGGGCTCGCGGAACCTACGAAGGTCTGACGAAGAGCCCGGCGGCGGCCTTCTCCGAGATCGCCCGCTCGCCGACCTTCTCGATCGCGACCGTGAACTGATCCGCCGCAGGTTCGGCGCTGCGGACGAGAACGCTCGTGCCGGGCACGAGGCCCTGGTCGTAGAACCAGTGCAGGAGGTCGCCGTCGTGCTCCGCGAGGCGGATGATCGTCGCCCGCGCGCCGGTCTCCAGTGTCGCGAGCGGCGCGAGCTCGGCGTTCTCTGCCTGCTCGACCTCGGGATCGACCGGCCAGCCGTGCGGGCAGCGCTGCGGATGGCCGAGCTTGTCGTCGATCCGCTCGATCATGTCGTCGTCGAACGTGTCGCCGAGCTCGTCGGCGCGCTCGTGCGACTCGTAAGCGGTGTAGCCCATGAAATCGGTGAGGAGCCGCTCGATGATCCGGTGCTTGCGGACGACACGCTCGGCGCGCTCGCGGCCGGTCTCGGTGAGGAGCGCCTCCTTCTTCTTGCCTCGCTCGATCAGGCCCTCGGCCTCGAGCCGCTTCAACATCTCGCCCGCGGAGGCCCTCGAGACGTGGAGCATCTCGGCGACGCGCGACGCGAGTGGGGGCGAGCCGGCGCCGTACGGCGTGTACTCGCCGATCGGGAAGGCGAGGAAGTAGATCGTCTCGAGGTACTCGTCTACGGAATGGCCGGCGGCAGGCACGCGGCTATATTGCCGAACATGGCCTGTAAGGGCACCCTTACAAGATGAGCACCAGCGAGATCCTGCTGCTCGGCGCGATCGCCGGCGGCACCATCTTCCTCGGCCTCCCGATCGGGCGGATGCAGCTAGGCCCGAACGCGCGCTCGGGGCTCTCGGCGCTCGCGACCGGCATCCTCGTCTTCCTCCTCTGGGATGTGCTCTCGGGCGCCGTCGACCCGATCGACACGTCGCTGCAAGCGCATCACTGGGGGCGGTTCGCCGAGCTGAGCACCCTGGGCGCCCTCGGCTTCACGGCCGGACTGATGAGCCTCGTCTACTACGAGTCCTGGATGAAGCAGCGCGCCGACCGGCGTTCTTCCTCGCTCGTCGGGCCGGGCGCCGCGGCGGTGGACGAGTTCCTCGAGCGCCAGCGGCTCGACCTGACGAACCCGGCTATCCGGCTCTCGTTCCTGATCGCGATCGGGATCGGCGTCCACAACCTTGCCGAGGGGCTCGCGATTGGCCAGGCCGCGGCCGCGAGCCAGATCGCGCTCGCGGTGACGCTGATCATCGGGTTCGGCCTGCACAACGCCACGGAGGGATTCGGCATCTGCGGGCCGTTGAGCGGCGCGGGAATCGTCCCGAGCTGGCGGCTGCTGGGACTGCTCGGCCTGATCGGAGGCGCCCCCACGTTCTTCGGCACGGTCGTGGGGCAGGCGTGGACGAGCGAGGCCCTCTCGGTGGTCTTCCTCACCGTCGCGGGCGGCTCGATCCTCTACGTCGTCCGCGAGCTGTTCGCGGTCAACCGCAAGTACGGGCATCCAGTGCTCGTCAGCTGGCTACTGCTCACCGGGATCCTGCTCGGCTTCGCGACGGACTTCGTCGTGACGGCCGCCGGCGTCTAGCCGGCGGCCGCCGATGCAATCCCTTTCCAGGTCTACGCCCCCGGGCCGAAGGATCTGCTTACCGCACGACGTGGTGGAGGTCGTAGAAGCCATCCCGCGTCGGCATCGTGAAGTTGTCGGGATTCGGGAATGCCTGCGGGCCCTGCTCCACCATCGGCTGGACGTTCTCGGCCAGAAACCGCTCGGCGGCCTCGCGGCTCTCCCACACGTCGAGGATCCGGAACACGCCTGCGTCGTCGTCGAACCCGGCCGTATGTGCGATTAGGCCCTCGAATGGGCCGTCGCCGATCTTCTCCGCCACGAAGTCGTAGTTCGTCGTGCTGCGATCTCCGATCGGGAACTCCTGGATGTAGACAACTGCCACAACAGTCTCCTTTCGCGATTGGATCGATCATCCCACCCGCGGACAGAAGTTGCGGTCCGGTCAGTGATGCCGACCAGGGGCGAGGCTACGCTCGCTGTCCGTGTCCCGCCTCGCCTCCGTCTATCCGATCGTCAGCGCCCGCTCGCTCGCGAGGCTGTTCACCTACGAGATCGGCGACGAGGTGGGGAAGGGGGCAGTCCTCGCGATCCCGTTCGGAAACGCGCGGCGGCGCGGGGTCGTCGTGGACGCCGATGCCGAGGCTCCTCCGGACGTCGCGCCCGTTCTTGCCGAGCGGGTGCTCGAGACGCTGCCGCCGGCGCTCGTCGACCTCGCCCTCTGGCTCGCCGACTACTACGGCTCGACTCCCGCCCGCGCGCTCGCGCTGATCGCGCCGCAGCAGCCAAAGCGGCGCGGCGAGCGGCGAACGGTGGCCGCAACGGCCGGGATGGCCGCGGAGCCTGCACCGACACGTCTTTCTGATCCCCAGGAGCACGCGCTCCAGCGGATCGAAGGGCTTCTTGGGAACGGCGGCGGCAACGTCCTCCTCGCCGGTGCCACAGGCAGCGGCAAGACCGAGATCTACATCCGTGCCTGCGAGGCTGCGGTCGCAGCCGGCCGTGGAGCGATCGTGCTCGTGCCCGAGATCGCGCTCACGCCGCAGACGCTCAGTCGCTTCCGGGCGCGCTTCGGCGATCGTGTCGCGATCATCCACTCGGGTCTTTCGGAGGCCGAGCGGCGTGACGAGCGCGAGCGGATCGTGGCCGGCGAGGCGCCGGTCGTGGTCGGGGCTCGCTCCGCCGTGTTCGCGCCGCTTCCCTCGCTCGGGGTCATCTGCGTGGACGAGGAGCACGACGCCTCGTACAAGCAGGAGTCGGATCCGCGCTACGACGCCCGTACGGTTGCCGCCAAGCGCGCGACCCTCGAAGGCGCGGTTGCGATCTTCGGCTCGGCGACGCCACGGCCCGAGTCGTGGCAGGCGCTCGAGCGGCTCGAGCTCGGCGGCCGTATCGCTACGCCGCTTCCCAGGGTGCAGGTCGTCGACCTCCGGCTCGAGACCGGCTACCCGCTGTCCACGCCGCTGCTCGCCGAGCTCGGCGGGCTCGCGGAACGCGGCGGCAAGGCGATCCTCCTGCTCAACCGCCGCGGGGTCGCGCCCGCGCTCCACTGCCGCGCGTGCGGCGTCACGCGCCGCTGCCCGAACTGCGACGTCGCGTTCACGCTCCACAGCGATGGATCGCTGCGCTGCCACCACTGCGGAGCGCGCGAGCCGGCGGGGGAGACGTGCCGCGCATGCGGCTCGCCCGAGCTTGCCCGGATCGGGGCGGGGACGCAGCGGCTCGAGCGGGAGCTGGAGCGTCACGTCCCCGAGCTCGAGCGGATCCGGCTCGACGCGGATGCAGTGGCGAAGCCCGACGAGCTGCGCGCGGCGCTCGAGCGCTTTGCGCGCGCGGAGCGCGCCGTCCTCGTCGGGACACAGATGGTCGCCAAGGGCCACCACTTCGCGGGCGTCGAGCTCGCCGCCGTGGTCGACGCAGACACAGGCCTCGGCCTGCCGGACTTTCGGGCCGAGGAGCGGACGTTCCAGCTGCTCACCCAGCTCGCCGGCAGGAGCGGCCGCGACGCGCCCGGCCGCGTGATCATCCAGACGTTCCAGCCGGAATCGCGCGCGGTCCAGCACGCCGCACGCCACGACGTCGCCGGCTTTCTCGCCGGAGAGCTCGAGCGTCGGCGGGCGCTCGGCTACCCGCCCTTCCAACATCTTGTCCGCGTCCTCGTCTCCGGCCCGGACCTCGCGGACGCGACCCGCGCGCTCGAAGAGCTGAAAACGGGCCTGCCGGAGTTCGAGCTACTCGGGCCCGCACCGCTGCTGCGGCTGCGCGGCCGCCATCGCGCGCAGCTCGTCGGCAAGACCGACCGGCCCCGCGCCCTCGCCTCGCGCGCGGCGGCGCTGCTGGCGGCCGCGGCTCCGGCGATGCGCCGCGCCGGCCTCGCCGCAGTCGTCGACGTCGATCCGCAGTCCGTCTAATCGGACAGACGCTGGAACAGGAAGAAGTCCTGCCAGTCGCCGGCGATGCGGAGATAGCCGCGCGCGAGGCCGATCCGCTCGAAGCCGTTCTTCTCGAGGACGCGCTGCGACGGGATGTTGTCGACGAGCGTCGCCGCCTCCACCCGGTGCAGGCCCAGCTCGCCGAATGCGTACTCGAGGATCTCCCCGACGGCGCCGGTCGCGAGGCCGCGGCGGTTCCGGGCGCCGTCCACCCAGTAGCCGATCGTGGCGCTCTCGGGGCCGTCGCGCACGATTCCGAACAGGTTGATCGTCCCCGCGATCGTGTCGCCGTCGAGGATTGCGAAGGGATGTGTGTCGTCGGCGAGCTGGCGCCGCAGCCGCGCCGCCTGCCCGTCGGGCGTGAAGAATTGGGGAGGCCGGACGGGCTCGAACGGAGCGAGGAAGTCCCGATTCGTCCGGTAGAGCGCGGCGAGCTCGCCGGCGTCCTCCGGCCGAACGCGACGGATCACGGGAGGGCGGCCTCACGGTCGGGCGGGAAGCGGCCGAGGATCCACCTCGCGTCGAGCTGCTCCCGCGCGTACGGGCGGCCGTTGAGGCGCACGAAGTCGCGGGTGCGCGGATCCATCGGCAGCCGGGCCTCGGTCGGAAAGTTGCGGTTGTGCCTCTCGATCAGGTCGTTCACCTCGACGAAGCTCCAGTTGCCGGCGAGCTCGCGCCATGCGGCGGCGAACTCGGCGGGATCCTCGAGCTCCTCGGCGAGCGTGCGCCACGCCTCTGACAGCTGGCGGTCGTGCTGGTCGATGCCGTCCTCGATCGCGCGCAGCCTTCGCATCCAGGCCGTCGGCCCGCCGAGCGCCCGGACGGCGGACTCCGCATCGGGGCGGAAGTTGCGGACTCGCTGCCGGAGCGGCGTTCCGCGCACGGGGCTCGACTCGAGATCCGCCTCGAGTGCCTCCCGCTCGCGTCGCTCACGCGGAGTCACCGGCCGGGTCGCGCCCTGTCCCATGAGATCTTTCAACGTCCTGGGATCCACTGCCGCGAGGGTACAGTCCGGCTCACGAGCGTAGGCTCGACGGAGCTCGACAAATAGCGGAAGCGCCGGCGTTGCCGGCGCTGGGAGCGGAAATGGCTGAGATCGAGGGACAGGTCAAGGAGGAGGAGCTCGACCCCGAGCAGCAGGCGCGGCGGCGGGTGGCGCTCGCCCAGATACGGCAATACCCGGACTCGGCCCTGAAGCTGGCCGCCCGCCCGGTGGAGGAGTTCGACGACAACCTCCGGCTGCTCGCCGAGCGGATGAAGCAGCTGATGGTCGACGCCAGCGGGATCGGGCTCGCCGCGACGCAGGTCGGAGTCCTGCAGCGGCTGTTCGTCTTCCAGGTCTCCGAGGACGAGATCGTCGCGCTCGCGAATCCCGAGATCGTCGAGCGCAGCGAGATGACGACCGTCGACGACGAGGGCTGCCTCTCGATCCAGGGTGTCCTCTTGCCCGTCGAGCGCTCCGTCACGATCGCGATCGCCGGCCAGGACGAGAACGGAGCCGACGTGCGGTACGAGCTCGAGGAGCCGTACTCGCGCGTCGCCCAGCACGAGACGGACCATCTCGACGGTGTCCTGATCCTCGACCGGACCACGCCCGAGGCGCGGCGCGAAGCGCTCGCGAGCCTGCGCCCGCGGATCGTCCTGAGCTAGGCGGCATGACCGACCGGCGGATCGCGGTCGCGGCGACCGCGCCGTTCGGCGCCGACGTGCTCGCGCGGCTTTCTGCCGAGCACGACGTCGTTCAGTTGCTGACACGGCCGGACTCGCCGAGCGGCAGAGGCCGACGCGTCGCGCCGCCCGCGGCGAAGGAGGTGGCTGGGCGGCTCGGCATCCCGGTGACGCAGCCGGAGCGGCTCGACGAGTCTGTTGAGCTCGCGGCCGACACCGTCGTGGTCTGCGCCTACGGCCTGCTGATCCCGAACGAGCTTCTCGGGCGCGCGCTGTGGCTCAACGTGCACCCGTCCCTGCTTCCGCGCTGGCGCGGCGCCGCACCGGTCGAGCGCGCGCTCATGGCGGGGGACGATGAGACGGGAGTGACGATCCACCGCACGGTCGAGGCGCTCGATGCCGGACCGGTCGCGGCACGGCTCGCATTCCCGATCGGGCCGGACGACGACGCCGGCACCGTCTACGTGCGGGCCGCGGAGGTCGCGGCGGAGCTGCTCCGCGAGGTGCTCGCGCAGGACGACCCGCATTTCGAGGCGCAGCCCGAGGACGGTGTGACATACGCGGACAAGATCCGCCCTGAGGACCGCGAGCTCGACCCCGGCGCGCCGGCCCAGGAGCTCGCGAACCGCGTGCGGGCGCTCTCGCCACACATCGGCGCGCGGCTCGGCGACCTGATCGTCTGGCGCGCTCGGGTGGGGGAGGACGGCGCCTTCGAGCCTCTCGAAGTGCAGCCCGCGGGCGGCCGCCGCATGGCGTACGACGCGTATCTCCGTGGCAAGCGTTAGCCCGGCCCGGGCCGCGGCCTACGAGGTTCTGCTACGCGTCTTCGAGCAGGACGCGTACGCCGACCGCGCCTTTCGG
>DASQCM010000049.1:0-11995 GCA_035634675.1 Gaiellaceae bacterium | reverse complement strand
CGGACCGCCGCGGCGGTGACCCGTTCCTCGAAATCGAGGCTGTTGAAGGAGAACCGGTAGCCGAGGAACTCGACGACGTAGTCGTCGCCCGAGTGGTAGTTGCCGGCTGCCTCCACGGCGGCAGCGTACCCTGACCCCATGCGGGTACTCCGCTACCCGGTGGCGCTTGCGGGCGTCCTCGCCCTGGTCGCGCTGACCGCCTGGCTGCTCGCATGGCCGTTCGAAAAGGCGGTCTATCTCGCCCCCGTGATCGTGATCGGCGGGCTCGCGGCTGTGGGCCTCGTGCTCCTCTGGGGGAAGATCGCGGTCGCCTCACTGAAGGAATCCCGTCGCCCGCGACTCGTACTCGCGTTCTGGCTCCTCGGCCTCGGCCTACTCGTCCTCCTGACCGTGCTCGGGGTCAAGCTCCCGAGAGAGGGCGGCTAGGAGCCGGTCGATCTTCTGGGGAGTCGTGTAGGCGGCGACCGAGAGGCGCAAGAGGTCGTTCTCGGGCCCGCCGACCGGGATCTCGACGCGGTGGCGCGCGAACAGGCGCTCGGCGAGATCTCCAGCGGGGTGGGGGAGCCGCACGGTGGCCAACTGCACGACCATCGCCTCCGGCGCAAGGGGCTCGGTCCCGAGGAGGTCGCAAAGCTCTCGGCGCGCGTCGAGCGCGACCCGGCGGCACCGCTCGCGGACGCCGTCCCAATCGCGCTCCGCCTGGAACCGGATCGCGTCGGGCACCGCCAGCCACGCGGCCGGGTCCCGCGTGCCCTGCCGCTCGATCCGCTCGACGAAGGTCCCGCCCGGCCGATACCCCCAGCTCACGACGGCGCCCTCCACGCGCTCCTGGTGCTCGGGTCGGACGTGGAGAAAGCCCGCGCCCTTCGGGGCGCAGAGCCACTTGTGTGCGTTCCCGGCGTAGAAGTCGGCGCCGAGGCGGGCGAGGTTCAGGGGCACCTGGGCCGGCGCGTGGGCGCCGTCGACGACCGTGACGAGACCGAGTTCCCGGGCGCGGGCGAGGATGGCCTCGAGCGGCAGGACGAGCCCCGTCTCCGACGTTACGTGGCTGACGTAGAGGACGCGAGTCCGGTCGCTCGCGGCGGCGAAGAGAGCCTCCACGAGGGTGAGAGGATCGTCGAGCGGCAGTGGGATCCCGGCTCGGACATAGCGCGCGCCGGCGCGGCGGCAGACCCATTGCCACGCGAGGTCGCAGGCGCCGTACTCGAGGTCGGTCGCCAGGACCTCGTCGTCCGGGCCGAGGTCGAGGGAGCGGGCAGCGAGGTTGACGCCGGTCGTGGCGTTCTCGACGAAGGCGACGTCCTTGGCGGCGCAGCCGAGGTAGTCGGCGAGCGCGCCCGGCGCCGCCGCGAGGAGATCCGGCGCGCGGCGGTCGAGGAAGTCGATCGGCTCTAGCTCGAGCTCACGCTGCCAGGCCTGGTAGCGCTCGAAGACGGGCCGTGGGCACGCTCCGAACGAGCCGTGGTTCAGGAACGCGACCTCGGGATCGAGGAGAAACTCGCGGCGCAGCTCCGCGGCGGTCGGCGCAGCCATGGCTTCTTCTACTCCATCCCAAACCCCCACCCACCCGGGGACCGCGAAGCGTGCCGCTGCCGCGGTGACGAGAGGATCGAAGGTTCGTCTCGGAAGCCTGGCGGTTCTTGCACGGCTGTCCGCTCCGGACAGGTCGGCAGGCCGGTGCCGTCCGCTCGTCCCCGTAGCTTGGCTGCTCCATGCACGACGGCCTCTGGACACTCGCCGACTGCCCGCCCGACACACAGGCGGAGCTCGTCCGTGCGCTCGGAATCTCCGAGCTGACGGCCTCTGTGCTCGTCCGCCGCGGCTGTTCCGAGCCGGCTGAAGCCGCGCGTTTCCTCGACGGCGAGCAGCCGCCACACGATCCGTTCCTCCTCGGCGACATGGAGGCCGCCTGCGCCCAGATCCGCGCGGCCGTCGAGCAGGGACGCCGAATCTGTGTTCACGGCGACTACGACGTCGACGGCATCGCCGCCACCGCGCTCGCAGTGCTTCTGCTGCGCGAGCTCGGCGCCGACGTCGCATGGCATCTTCCGAGCCGCTTCGACGAAGGGTACGGCGTGCGCAGTGAGACGCTCTCACGCCTCGCGGAGGAGGGCTGCGGGCTCGTTGTCACCGTCGACTGCGGGATCACCGCCGCCGCCGAGGTCGCCGAGGCCAGGGAGCACGGGCTGGATGTCATCGTCACCGACCACCACCGGCCGGCCGAGACGCTCCCCGATTGCTCGATCGTCGCGACGCGCCCCTCCGGCTACCCGTTCCCGGAGCTGTGCGGGACCGGCGTCGTCTACAAGCTCGGCCAGGCGCTGTTCGGGGTCGACTCGGAGATTCCGCGCCGTCACCTCGACCTCGTCGCGCTCGCGACGATCGCCGACGTTGTCCCGCTCGTCGACGAGAACCGCTCGCTCGCCATCGCCGGACTGCGCGCGCTCGCTCGCACCGCGAAGCCGGGCCTCCGCGCGCTCATGCGAAGCGCCGGCGTGGACCCCGCGTCGGTCGACGCGGGAGCCGTCGGGTTCCGGCTTGCGCCGCGCCTGAACGCCGCAGGCCGCCTCGGCCATCCGCGCGAAGCACTCGAGCTTCTGCTCACCGTGGACGAAGCGGAAGCGCGGAGGCTCGCCGACTCGCTCGAGGAGCTGAACCGCGAGCGCCAGGCGGTCGAAGGCCGCATCTTGCGCGAGGCAGTCGCCCAGGTCGAGTCCTGGCCGCCGGAGCAGCGGGCGCGGCACGCGTATGCGGTTGCCGGAGCGGACTGGCACGAGGGAGTGATCGGGATCGTCGCCTCGCGGCTCGTCGAGCGGTACCACCGCCCGGTGGTGCTTATCGCGGGCACCGACGGCGACTGGAAGGGCTCCGGCCGTTCGATTCCGTCCTTCGACCTGCACGGTGCGCTCGGTGCGTGCTCGGAGCTGCTCGGACGGTGGGGCGGGCATCGCGCGGCGGCCGGCCTCTCGATTGCCGAGGAGAACGTCGAGGCCTTCGCCCAGGCGTTCGCCCGCCACGCCGCTGGCGTCCTCGAGGAGGAGGATCTCGAGCCCGTGACGTCGATCGACGCCGTGGTCACTCGCGGCGGCGAGCTCTCGCTGGACCTCTGCGCGGAGCTGGGGCGGCTCGCCCCGTTCGGGCTCGGCAACCCCGCGCCGATACTGCTCGCCCCGGGCTGCACGCTCGCCAACCTCGCCACCGTCGGCGAGGGCAAGCATCTCCGGTTCCGAATCCGTCGCGACGGCCGGGACGGCGGTAGCGCGATCGCCTTCGGCCAGGGGTCGCGCCTCGACGTGCTGCGGCCGGACGCTCCCTACGACGTCGCCTTCCGGCTGGAGGAGAACCACTGGAACGGCACGATCGCGCCGCAGCTCGTCGTGCGCAGGATCTTCGCCGCGGCGCCGCGGTACCGCGACCTCTACGCCTGGCTTGCCGCGGAATGGAAGAAACCCGACGCCTTACGCGACGAGGACGCACGGGAGATCTTCGCCGAGCTCGGAGTCGTCGAGGGAGGGCCGCGCCGCGAGCTGCTGGAGTCGAAGCGGTTCCGTGCGCTGCTGGTGGCCCAGCAGCCGCTAGCCGAAGCCGCGTGATCCGGGTCGATCCGGCGCCTGCGCGGACTAGCGCGCGTTCAGCGTGAGGGCCAGCGCACGCGCGAGGCGGAGAACGCTGCGGCGCCGTCTGAGGCGTGGGAAATGGGGCATGGGAATCGTCACTTCGCTCCTCTGACAAGCGTTCCTCCCCCGTGGATTCGCCCCGAAACCCCGGGAGTACACTGAGTTGGTGACCACTCTGGAGGCAGGCGAGAGACACGAGGAACTCCTCGAGGGGCTGCTCGCGGAGATCGCCGCACAGCGCTCGGACGTCGACGTCGAGCTCGTCACCCGCGCCTTCCGCTTCGCGGCTGCGGCGCACGAGGGGCAGCAGCGCCGCTCCGGCGAGCCGTTCATCACGCACCCCGTCGGCGTTGCGTCGATCTGCGCCGGACTGCGCCTCGACGAGCAGACGATCGCGGCCGCGCTGCTCCACGACGTCGTCGAGGACACGGGCGTCGAGCTCGAGACGCTGCGCGAGGAATTCGGCGACGAGGTCGCCACCCTCGTCGACGGCGTCACGAAGCTGACACGCGTCCAGTTCCAGACCCGCGAGCAGGCGGAGGCCGAGAACTACCGCAAGATGGTCGTGGCGATGGCCGAGGACGTTCGAGTCATCCTCGTCAAGCTCGCCGACCGCCTCCACAACCTGCGCACGATCGAGTACCTCGGGAAGCAGAAGCAGATCCAGAAGTCGAAGGAGGCGCTGGAGGTCTACGCGCCTCTCGCGCACCGGCTCGGCATTCACGCGCTCAAGTGGGAGCTCGAGGACCTCGCCTTCCAGACTCTGCACCCGCGCAAGTACGCCGAGATCAAGACGATGGTCGCGGAGCGCCGCGCCGACCGTGAAGGTCACGTCGCGGAAGCGGCGGACGTCCTGCGGCGCGAGCTCGAGAAGGTGGACATCCCGGTCGAGATCGCCGGCCGCGCGAAGCACTTCTACTCGATCTACGACAAGATGGCCCGCAAGGGCCGCGAGTTCAACGAGATCTACGACCTCACGGCCATGCGCGTGATCGTCGAGCGCGCGGGCGAGGAGGGGACGCGCGACTGCTACGGCGCGCTGGGCCTTATCCACTCCCTCTGGAAGCCGATGCCCGGCCGCTTCAAGGACTACATCGCCATGCCGAAGTTCAACGGCTACAGCAGCCTCCACACGACCGTGATCGGGCCCGAGGGCCGGCCGCTGGAGATCCAGGTGCGCACGCGCGAGATGCAGCAGACCGCCGAGCTCGGCGTCGCTGCGCACTGGGCGTACGTGCGCGACGGGCGCCGCTCCAAGCACGCGGACGAGGAGTGGAACGAGTGGGTGCGCCAGCTGATGGACATCAACGACGACGAGGACGACGCGCGCGAGTTCGTGAAGAGCTTCCGCACCGATCTCTTCGACGAGGAGGTGTTCGTCTTCACGCCGAAGGGCGAGGTGAAGACGCTCCCCGCCGGCGCGACGCCGATCGACTTCGCCTACGCCGTCCACACCGACGTCGGCCACCGCACGGTCGGGGCGAAGGTGAACGGCCGGATCGTGCCGCTCCACTACCGGCTGCACAGCGGTGACCGCGTCGAGATCCTCACCGGCAAGTCCGCGGCTCGCGGGCCTTCCCGCGACTGGCTGTCGCTCGTCGCCTCGTCGCGCGCCCGCAACAAGATCCGGCAGTTCTTCTCCCGCGAGCAGAAGGAGGACCTCGAGGCGAAGGGCCGCGAGGCCCTCGAGAACTCGCTCAAGGCGCAGAACCTCCCGTACAAGAAGCTCTCCGGCTCCGCCGTCCTCGCCGGCGTGATCCGAGAATCGGGCTACAAGAAGGCCGAGGACTTCTACATCGCGCTCGGCTCGGGGAAGCTGACCGCGTCGAAGATCGTCGACAAGGTCCTCCAGCAGCTCAAGGTCGGCGAGGTCGCCGAAGAGCAGGTACCGGTCAAGAAGCCGCGGGCCCGCGAGGCGGCCGGCAGCGACAGCTACGGGATCAACGTGATCGGCGTCGACGACGTCCTCGTGCGGCTGGCGAAGTGCTGCACGCCGGTGCCCGGCGACGACATCGTCGGCTACATCTCGCTCGGCAAGGGGATCACGATCCACCGCGGCGACTGCCCGAACGTGCGGGCGCTGCGCCGCAACCCCGAGCGGTTCACGTCGGTCGAGTGGGAGGGAGGTGGCAGCCAGAGCTTCCGCGTCCAGATCGCCGTCGACTCCTGGGACCGGCCGCGCCTGCTCGAGGACGTCGCACGGACGTTCGCCGAGCACGGCTCGAACATCGTCTCCTACGGCGGCACGGTCGAGAACCAGATGGCGCGGAACTGGTACGTCGCCGAGGTCGGCGACGTCAAGGCGCTCCGCGGGCTACTCTCCGCGCTCCGCAACATCGACGACGTCTTCGACGCCCGGCGCGTCACACCCTCGTAGTCCCGGTTCCCTCGTTCGAGGGATCCAGGATCACCAACCGCGGGTTACCCCGTTCGAGGGATACGCGTGTGCTCATGCGGCTCCTGTCCCTCGAACGAGGGACGCCGTCAAGACTCCCAGGCCTCGCCGCCCGTGTCCCACCCGACAAGGCAAAGGTCCGCGATCGCGGCGGCGACGGCTTCGAGCTCCGGCTCGGGAACCGCACCGTCGGCCGCGAGCTCGGCGACCCGGGTGCCGCGCCAGAGGACGGGGACCGTCGTCCGGCTCGGGGGATCCGGCCTGCCGGCCTGCGGGCCGAGGACGAGATTGCTCTCCTCGACGAAGTAGACCGCGGCCCAGGCGCAGTCCTCCCGGGCCGCCAGCTCCGAGACCGCCCGGCGCAAGAGATCGTCGGCGTCAGGTGTCGACATCGTCTCCCTCGAAAGCGATGACGGGCTCGCGGAAGGAATCGGGCACCGGGTGGGCCTTCCGCTCGGCGAGATCGACGTAGACCAGCGTCTGGTGGGCGGTGACCATGAGCTCGTCGTCGGGGACGCGGTGCGCGGCGAACTCGAACGTCACGCTGGTGCGTCCGAGTCGCGATACCCGGACACAGACCTCGATCTCGTCGTCGAAGACGGCGGGCGCGAAGTACTCGACGTCGTTCGCCCGCATCACGAAGTCGCCTGCCTCCCCGCGCCGCTGGAGGAGCCCGAGGGAACGCAGGTACTCGACCCGCGCGAGGTCGAAGTACGGGTTGTAGCGGCCGTAGTAGACGATCCCCTGCGCGTCAGTGTCCGAGAAGCCGACCCGCGTCCGCGCCGAGAACTTGAACGGCGGCTTCACGACCGGATGACCGCCAGCACCTCGTCCCGCTTGCGCTCCATGAGCTCCTCCGACATCGCCTCGAGGTTGAGGCGCAGCAACGGCTCGGTGTTCGAGGGGCGGACGTTGAAGTGCCAGTCGTCGAAGTCGACCGAGATCCCGTCGAGGTGCGAGATCCGTCCGCCCTCGGCGCTGTAGCGCTCCTTCAGCTCCTGCAACTTGAGAGGGACGTCGGCGACGGGCGTGTTGATCTCGCCGGTGATGAAGTAACGCGAGCGCAGTGGCGCGAGGATCTCCGACAGCGGACGGCCCTTCTTCGAGATCAGCTCGAGCATGAGCAGGAACGGCACGACGCCCGTGTCGGCTTGGCTGAAGTCGCGGAAGTAGTAGTGGCCGGATACCTCGCCCGCGAACGCCGCGTCCTCCTTCCGCATCAGCGCCTTGATGAAGGCATGGCCTACGCGGCTGATGAGCGGGACGCCGCCGTCGCGCTCGATCGTCTCCGGCACCGCTCGGCTCGCGCGGACGTCGTAGATGATCTTCGCGCCCGGCTCTTTGGCGAGCACGCTCTCGGCGAACAGCGCGGTGACGAAGTCGCCGGGCACGAACTCGCCTGTGTCGTCGACGAAGAAGCAGCGATCGGCGTCGCCGTCGAACGCGACCCCGAGGTCGGCGCCCTCCTCGAGCGTCTTGCCGACGATGAACTCCCGGTTCTCCGGCAGGAGCGGGTTCGGCTCGTGGTTCGGGAACGAGCCGTCGGGCTCGAAGAAGCAGCGCACCGTCTCCACTGGCAGCCGCTCCAGCACCGGCGGCAGCATCGTGCCTGCCATCCCGTTGGCAGCATCGATTACGACGCGCAACGGCTTGATCGCGGCGACGTCGACGAAGGAAAGGACGCGGTCGACGTACGCGGGCCAGATGTCGTACGCCTCCACCGTGCCGTTCGGACCCGTCCGGTAGCTGCTACCGGTCGTGTCCTGCTCGGACAGGGCCCGATCGCGGACGTCGAGGAGGCCCGATTCACCGCCGACCGGCAGCGCGCCGCGGCGGACGAGCTTCATCCCGGTGTACTGCTTCGGGTTGTGGGAGGCGGTGACCATCGCGCCGCCCTCGAGCCCGAGCGAGCCGACCGCGAAATAGACCATCTCCGTGCCGACGAGCCCGAGGTCGAGCACGTCGGCGCCCGCGGCGGCCGCGCCGCGCATCAGCGCCTCCTGCATCCCCGCCGACGAAAGCCGCATGTCGCGGCCCACCGCGATCCGGCGCGGCTCGAACTGCTCGACGTAGGCGCGGCCGATCGCCTCCGCGCCGGCCTCGTCGAGCTCGCCGGGATAGAGCCCGCGCACGTCGTACGCCTTGAAGACCTTCGGGTCCAACACCGCCGCGCGCGATCCTAGCCGGGGGGACCTCGGCCACTACGATTGCACCATGGTGGAGCGGAAGCTTGCGACCGTGCTCTTCGTCGACCTCGTCGGATCTACGGACCAGCTCGCGGACGTCGATCCGGAGGTCGTGCGGCGGCGAGTCGGGCGCTACTTCGACCAGGTCTCGCACTGCGTCACGACGCACGGCGGGACGGTGGAGAAGTTCGCCGGGGATGCCGTCATGGCCGCCTTCGGAGTACCGCTCCAGCACGAGGACGACGCCGAGCGGGCCGTACGTGCGGCCCTTGTGACCCTCGATCGCGTCGGCGAGCTCGGCCTCGAGGTCCGCATCGGAATCGAGTCTGGCGAGGTCGTCGCCGACGAGTCGGAGTCGACGTTCGCCACGGGGGAGGCGGTCAATCTCGCAGCACGCCTTGAGCAGCAGGCTGGGCCGAACGAGATCGTCATCGGCCCGACTGCGGCGCGTCTCGTCCGTGACCTCGTCGAGCTCGAGCCGCTCGAGCCGCTCGAGCTGCGCGGCTGGAGCGAGCCGATCGCCGTCAGCCGCGTCGTCGGAGCCCTCGAGGCGGGCCGCCCGATGCGGTCGCTCCAGGCGCCGCTCATCGGCCGCCAGTCCGAGCTCGACCTGCTCGAGAACACCTTCGAGCGAACCGTTCGCGACCGCCACGCGACCCTCGTCACGCTGTACGGCGAGGCCGGGGTAGGCAAGAGCCGGCTCGCGCGGGAGTTCGTCGACGGGCTCGAGCGCGCGACGGTGCTCCGCGGCCGTTGCCTCCCGTACGGAGAAGGCGTGACCTACTGGTCGGTGGCCGAGATGGTCAAGGCTTCCGCGGGAATCTCCGACGACGATCCGCTGGAGCGGGCGTACGAGAAGCTCCGGGAGACGTGCGAGGACGAGGCCGTCGCGGACCTCCTCGGGCTCGCGGTCGGGGTGCTCGAGGCCGTCGAGGGCGAGCGGAGCCAGCAGGAGATCGCCTGGGCCGTCCGTTCGTGGACCGAGCAGCTCGCCGGTGCGCAACCGCTCGTGCTCGTCTTCGAGGACGTCCACTGGGGCGAGGAGCCGCTGCTGGAGCTGATCGAGCATCTCGCCGCGTGGGTCCGAACCGCGCCCGTGCTGCTGATCTGCCTCGCCCGGCCGGAGCTGCTCGACGTGCGTCCGGCATGGGGCGGCGGTCGCCTGCGAGCCGTGACGTTCGAGCTCGAGGCGCTGTCCGACGGCGAAGGCGCGACGCTCGTGCGGGAGCTCGCCGCCGAGGTGGACGTGCCGGTAGACGTAGAAGCCGTCCTGGCGAAGGCCGAGGGCAACCCGCTGTTCGTCGAAGAGACGATTCGCGCCCTTGCCGAACGGCCCGAGGGCCGGCAGGACCGAATTCCGGACACGCTGCAGGCACTGATCGCCGCGCGCATCGACCGGCTGCCCGCGTCGTCGCGGCGCCTCGTCCAGCGCGCCGCCGTGATGGGCCGCATCTTCCTCCGCGGCGCGCTCGTCCACCTCTCGCCGGACGTTCCGGACGTCGACGCGGTGCTCGACGACCTGCTGTTCCGCGATCTCGTCGTCCACGAGGAGCGTTCAGCGATCAGTGGCGAGCAGGCATTCAAGTTCAAGCATGTGCTCATCCGCGAAGTGGCGTACGCGGGCCTGTCGAAGGGATCTCGCGCCGACCTCCACATGCATTTCGCAGAGTGGCTTCGCGAGCGTGCGGGCGAGGAGCTCGTCGAGATCCGCGCCTTCCACCTCGACCAGGCGACTCGCTTGCTGACGGAGCTCGACGGCTCCGCGCCGCCCGAGCTCGCCGAAGAGGCCGCCGCCGAGCTCACCCACGCGGGACGGCGTGCGCTTTCGCGGGAGTCGTTTGCCAGCGCACGCAAGCTGCTCGTGCGGGCGGTGGAGCTCGCACCGACGCTCGAGCGGCGCTACTTCGCCGCGCGGGCCGCGTGGCGCCTCAGCGACATGCCGGCGGTGATCGTCGAGATGGAAGAGGTCGCGGCCGCTGCCGATGCGGCCGGCGAACGCCGGCTGCAGGGGCGAGCGCTCACCGCGCTCGGCGAGGCCGTCCTGAACCAGCGGGCGGACGCCACGGCCGCCCGCGAGCTCATCGAACGGGCCGTCGACGTGCTTGCCGACGAGGAGCCCGAGATCCGGTTCGAGGCCTTCCGGGCCGCGACCCTGGTGGCCACCTGGCTCGCGGACGACGAGGCTTTCGAGCACTGGGCGAAGCTCGGGCTCGAGGCCGCGCGGGCGGCCGAGCGGAAGGACCAGGAGCTCGAGATCACCGTGGCGCTCGCGGAGAGCTACATCTACCGGCTCGACTTCGCCGAGTCCGAGCCGCTGATCGAGCGCATCGAGGAGCTCGCGGAGCAGAGCGGCAGCGTCTTCGGCCGGGCGATCGCCTACGCGGCGCGGGGAATGCTCGAGAACTGGCGCGGCAACGACGCCGAGTCGGAGGCCGCGTTCACGGCCGCGCGTGATCTCTACGCGGAGCTCGGGAATCGGCCTTCGGAGGCGCACATGACCATGCAGATCGCCCGGCGCGCCTCCGCCCAGGGCGACCTCGCACGTGCCGAGAGCCTGCTACTCGAGGCGGTGCGGACGATGAAGGGCCTCAACGACCGCGCCCGGCTCTGCGAGGGCCAGCGCTCCCTGGCCGAGGTCTACGTCCAGCTCGGGAGGCTCGACGAGGCGGAGCGATATGCGCTCCAGGCCCGGGAGTCGGTCGGCCCCGACGATCGCGTCTCGATCTCGACGACGAAGCTTTCCCTCGGCATCGTTCGGGCGGCGCAAGGACGCGATGCCGACGCCGAGGCGCTGATGCACGAGGCCGTCGACGAGATGCAGCGGAACGGCCAGCTGGCGCTCGAGCGCTGGGGGCTCCGGCACGTCGTCGACTTCTACCGGGCTCGCGGCCGCGAGGACGCTGCGGCGCCCTACGAGGAGCGGCTCGCGGAGCTCGCTCCGGACAGCACCGCCCCTATCGCCTGAGTTTCCACGTCAGGCGACAGGTATGGACCGACCTATCCGAACGGGTATGGGGTACGGCTTGGCGCCGACCTACGAAAGAACGCGATGCTACGCATGGCCACAACGGCTGCCACAAGGCCGCACGTCTACTGGGTCGGGGACGATCTCACCAACCAGGAGCTCGTTCGCGGTTGGCCGGTCGGCTCCGCGCTGTTGGAGACACTGGGCGAGGCAAACGCCGACGTCGGTGAGGCGCTCGCGCGGGAGCGTGAATGGCTCAGCGACAACGGCTACCCGGCCGATCTCCCACTGCCTGCTCTCTGGTGGACGCCGCGCGATCGCTTCGCGCTCGTCGCCGCTAGCTGAGCAGGGCGTCGCGAATCGCGCGGTGGCTCGCCTCGTCAGGTGACTCGCTGATGACGACTGCGTCGCGGTCGAATCGGCCAAGCGCCTCGCGCAACGGCTCGGCTCGGAGCGTCCCCTCGCCGTAGGGCAGGTGCTTCGTCTCGTTGCGGTTCGCGTACTGGATGTCGCTGAAGTGGATGTGGAAGGGTGCGCCCGGCGCGAGTACGCCGTCGGCCGCCGCCAGCGGCTCGGCAAACGTGTCCGCGTCGAGGAAGGAGCCGTCGCTCGTCGCGTGCATGTGAGCAAAGTCGAGCACCGGCCGGACGAAGTCGACCTGCTCCGCGATCGCGATCACGTCGTCGACGGTGCCGAAGTCGCGGACGCGTCCCATGACCTCCACGCCGAACGGGACCAGGCGGTCCTTGGCCTCGAGCCGTTCGCGCAGGTCGCCGAGCTGGTCGACGACGTCGGCAATGGTCCGGTCCCGGTCGCGCCCGAGCAGGAAGCC
>DASQCM010000048.1:0-3931 GCA_035634675.1 Gaiellaceae bacterium | reverse complement strand
ACGCCGATGCGGATCGGCGCCAACTCCGGGTCGCTGCCGAAGCATCTCGAGGAGCTGGCGCAGAAGGACCAGGCAGAGGCGCTCGTCGAGGCCGCGCTCGAGGAGGTGCGGCTGCTCGAGAGCCTCGACTTCTACGACTTCAAGATCTCCGTCAAGTCGAGCCACGTGCCGACGATGATCCGTGCCTACCGGATGCTCTCGGAGAAGGTCGGCTATCCGCTCCACCTCGGCGTCACCGAGGCCGGGACGGTCTTCGCCGGCTCGATCAAGAGTGCCGTCGGGATCGGCACTCTGCTCGCCGAGGGAATTGGCGACACGATCCGCGTCTCGCTCTCCTCCGATCCGGTCGAAGAGCCCAAGACCGCGTACGAGATCCTCAAGGCGCTCGGGCTTCGCGAGCGCGGGCCGGTGATGATCGCCTGCCCGAGCTGCGGCCGGGACAACGTCGGTGTGCACACGCTGGCCGAGGAGGTCGAGTTGCGCCTGCAGGACTACCCGCAGCACTTCGAGGTAGCGGTGCTCGGCTGCGCTGTCAACGGCCCTGGCGAGTCCGGCGACGCCGACTTCGGTATCGCGGGGGGTCGCGACGTCGGCTTCATCTACGCCCACGGCCGCGTCCTGAAGAAGGTGGGCTCGGACATCCTGATCGACGAGCTCTTCCACGAGATCGACAAGTGGATCGCCGACGGAATGCACCGGCCGAAGCGGCTCAAGATGGCGAAGCCGGCGGCCCTCGCCATGGCCGAAGCCTCGCTGATCCCACTGGAATAGGGTCTGGCGAGACCCATGATCGCCCGAGCCTCACAGCTCTTCCTGCCGACCCTGCGCGAGGCTCCCGCCGACGCGGATGCGGCCTCGCACAAGCTCCTCATGCGTGGCGGCTTCATCCGCCAGATGGGCGCCGGGCTCTGGAGCTTCATGCCGCTCGGCTGGCGCGTCCACCAGCGGATCGAGCAGATTATCCGCGAGGAGATCAATGCGATCGGCGGTCAGGAGATGCGCTGCCCGACGCTCACCCCGGCGGAGCTTTGGGAGACGACCGGCCGGATCGACGTCCCGATCCTGTTCCACCTGAAAGACAGCGCCGGCCGTCCGTTCGTGCTCTCGTGGACGCACGAGGAGTCGATGACGTTCCTCGGCGAGGAAATCCAGTCCTACAAGCAGCTACCGCAGGTCTGGTACCACTTCTCGACGAAGGACCGCGACGAGCCGCGTCCGCGCGGAGGACTGCTCCGCCTCCGCGAGTTCATCATGAAGGACTCGTACACGTTCGACGCCGACGAGGCCGGGCTCGACGCCGCCTTCGAGCGCCACCAGGGGGCGTACGCGCGGATCTTCGAGCGGTGCGGGCTCGAGGCCTATCTCACGGAGGCGGAGTCCGGAGTGATGGGCGGAAAAGCCTCGCTCGGCTTCCTCGCTCCCACCGGCTCCGGCGAGAACGAGCTCATGCGCTGCGAGAACGGCGACTACTTCGCGGACGCCGAGGCTGCGCGCGGGATACCGCAGCCACCGGAGCTTCCTCCGCCTCTCGCTGCGACAGAGCTCGTGGAGACGCCGGACGTCGGCACGATCGAGGAGCTGGCCGCGTTCCTGGGGATCGCGGAGTCGGCGACCTCCAAGGCGCTTCCCGTGATCACGGGCGACCGGCTCGTACTCGCGCTCGTCCGCGGCGACGACCGGCTCAGCCCCGAGAAGCTCGAGACGTTGTTCGAGGCGGCCTTCCGCCCTGCGACCGACGAGGAGATCCGGGCTGCCTTCGGAGCCGGCGGCGGATCGCTCGGCCCGGTCGGCGTCGACGTCGAGGTGATCGCCGACGACGCGCTCCGCGAGGGCCAGTACGTCGCAGGGGCGAACGCGGACGGGAAGCATCTCCGTGGCGTCCAGGCCGGCCGCGACTACGAGCCGTCGTTCGCCGACATCCGGCAAGCCAAGGCAGGCGACGCCTGCGTGGAGTGCGGGGGCACGCTCCACGTCGAGACCGCGATCGAGGTTGGACACATCTTCAAGCTCGGCACGTTCCACTCGAAGGCGTTCGGCGCGACGTTCCTCGACGAGGACGGGAAAGAGAAGCTGCTCGTGATGGGCAGCTACGGCATCGGCCTCGCTCGCACGATGGCCGCGATCGTGGAGCAATGCCACGACGAGGACGGGATCGTCTGGCCGAAGTCCGTCGCTCCGTACGACGCGCACGTCGTCGCGCTACCGGGCGCGGAGGAGATCGCAGCGCAAGCCGCCGAGGCGCTCTCGGCCGCCGGGATGGACGTCCTTCTCGACGACCGCGACCAGCGGGCGGGGGAGAAGTTCGCCGACGCGGACCTGATCGGCTGCCCGATCCGCATCACAGCCGGGAAGAAAAGCCTCGAGGACGGGAAGGTCGACGTCCGTGACCGCGCATCCGGCGACGAGAAGCGGTTGAATGTCGCTGATCTGGCAACAGAGGGGTAGACAATGGCCAAGCGTCGCCGATTCAGTGAGGAAGGATTCGGCCAGACCGTCCAGCGGCTCATGGACGAGCAGGGCGTCACGTACCGCCAGCTCGCCGCGAGCACGGGGCTATCGGCCGGCTATCTCAATCACCTGGTGCACGGGAACCGCCCCGTGCCGTCGAACGACGTCGTGCAGACGCTCTCGCAGGCGCTCGAGGTCGAGCCCGAGCACTTCCGCGAGTACAGGCTCCGCGTGATCACCGAGCGGCTCGAGGCGATGCCGAAGGTGATCGATCGCCTCTACAGACAGCTTGGGACTTAGCTGAGGCCGTAGCGGAGGAAGAGGTGCGAGCCGTGCGTCCGCGCCGAGCGCAGGCGTCCGGCGACCCGGGTGTCGGGCAGCAGCTCGACTCCCTCGACCAGGCCCAGGCGCGTGGTCGGGCCGCGCCCCGCGAGGACCGGCGCCACGGTGAGGAAGAGCTCGTCCACCAGGTCGGACGCGAGGAGCTCCCCGAAGAGGGTCGGACCTCCTTCCGAGACGATGACGGCGCAGCCGCGCCCACGCAGCACCTCGACCGCAGCCGCTAGGTCGACCGTCTCCCCGGCGTTCACCGCGACGACCTCGGTCGCATCCGGCACCGCTGCACGCAGGCGAGACGCGGCCCCATCCGTCGTGAGCACGAGCGTGCCGGTCTCGTGGACCGGGTGGCCCGGATCGAACGAGCCACCGGCAGTGATCACCGCGACAAGGGGCTGCTCGGGTCGGCCGCGCCGGGCGCGGAGCTCGGCCAGCGCACTTGCCGCCGGCGGATACGCGCGGTCGATTCGCCACGTCCCCTTCGGCGAGGAGAGCAGCGTGCCCGACCCGACCAGGACGGCATCGGCGCAGGCGCGCAGCAGGGCGAGCATGAAGCGGTCGGCAGCGGCCTCGTCGCCGAGGATCGCATGAGAGCGTGCCAGGCTCGGTACCGCCACGATGCCGTCGAGTGACTGGACGAAGTTCGCGACGACGCACGGCTCCTCGAGCCCGATCGCGGTGCCGTAGAGCTCCGCGAGCTCGTCCGGCACGTCCCACCGGGGCAGATCGTCGTCCTCGGCGAGGACGGTGAACGGGTCAATCACCGGGTCAGCGTAAGGAACTCCGTGCGCAGCGTCGGATCCTCGTCGTAGAGGCCGCGCCAGACGGTCGTGACCGTGACCGAACCGTCCTCCTCGACGCCGCGCATGGCGGTGCACATGTGGGCCGCCTCTAGCTTGACCGCGATGCCGCGGGCGCCCGCGAGCTCCTGCAATCCGTCGGCGATCTCCTCCGCCAGCCGCTCCTGCACCGTGAAGCGCCGCGCATACAGCCGGACGAGCCTCGTGAGCTTCGAGATGCCGAGGATCTCGTCGCCGGCGACGTAGGCGATGTGCGCGCGGCCGTGGAACGGCAGCGCGTGATGCTCGCAGAGCGCGTAGAAGCCGATCGGACCCTCGACGATCTGCGCGTGCCAGCCCTCGACGCC
>DASQCM010000047.1:0-11017 GCA_035634675.1 Gaiellaceae bacterium | reverse complement strand
CAGAGCCTCCAACTTCCCGCCGCCGTTCTCAACGGCCGAGTTCGTCGCGGAGCCGACCGACCCCGCCGACGAGCGCATCGAGGTCGGCATCCTCGTCGTCGGCGCCGGCCCCGCCGGCCTGGCGTGCGCGATCCGGCTCGGTCAGCTGATCGAGGAGAACCCGGACGTGGCGGAGCGGCTCGGCGAGGTGCCGGTCGCGGTGCTCGAAAAGGGCAAGCAGCCCGGCTCGCACCTCCTTTCCGGCGCAGTGGTGGACCCCAGGGGCCTGCGCCGCCTCCTGGGCAGCCGCTACCGGATGGAGGATCTGCCGACGTTCGGCCCGGTACCCGGCGAATCCGTCTACGTCCTCACCCGTCACACCGCGCTCCCGATCCCGCCGCCGCCGCCGATGCGCAATCACGGCAACTGGATCTTCTCGCTCTCGCAGCTGGGCCGCTTCCTCGCCGAGCGGGCGGAGGAGGGCGGCGCGCTGATCCTGCCGGAGACGTCCGCGCAGAAGCTCCTCGCCTCGCACGGCCGCGTCGTCGGCGTGCGCACCGGAGACAAGGGCCGGAATCGCGACGGCGGCGAGCTCGGCAACTTCGAGGCCGGCTCCGACCTCGTCGCGAAGGTGACGGTGCTGGCGGAAGGGACGCAGGGCCATCTCACCGGCGTCGCGCTCGACCGCTTCGGTCTGCGCGGCGACGATCCGCAGGTGTGGGAGCTCGGCGTGAAGGAGGTCTGGAAGGTCGCCAGGCCGCTCGACCGCATCATCCACACGCTGGGGTGGCCGCTGCGCACCGGCAAGCGCTATCGCGAGTTCGGCGGCTCGTTCATCTACCCGATGGGCGAGGACATGGTCACGATCGGTCTCGTCGTCGGTCTCGACTACCGCGACGCGTCCCTCTCCGTACACGACCTGCTCCAGGAGCTGAAGACGCACCCGAAGATCCGCAGGATCCTCGCGGGAGGCGAGCGCGTGGCCTGGGGAGCGAAGACGATCCCGAGCGGCGGCTTCCATGCGCTGCCGAGCCCGCTGCACGCGCCGGGGCTGCTCCTCTGCGGCGACGCCGCCGGCATGGTCAACATCCCACGGCTCAAGGGCGTCCACTACGCGATCGAGTCGGGGCGGCTCGCGGCGGAGGCGGCCTTCCGCGCGTTCCAGCGCGGCGAGACGCCGGCGAGCGCGGTCGCGTCCTACGACGCGGCGGTGCGCGACAGCTTCATCTGGAGCGACCTGTACGAGGTGCGGAACATGCGCCAGGTCTTCGGGCACGGCTTCTTCGTCGGCGGAGCGCTCGCGAGCGCGATGACGGTGTCGAAGGGCCGGGTGGAAGTGGGGAAGCTGCCGGCCGAGCCAGACGCCGACCAGCCGCTACTCGTCACCGACCGCGACGTGAGCTATCCCGCGCCCGACGGGAAGCTGACGTTCGACAAGCTCTCGTCGGTCTTCGCCTCCGGGAACAAGACTCGCGACGATCAGCCCAACCACATCCGGATCGAGCGGCGCGTCCCGAAAGAGGTCGCGCAGATGTGGGCGCACATGTGCCCCGCGCAGGTCTACGAGATCGGGGCCGAGGACGCCGACGGCACCGTCCGGGTCGAGCTCGCGCCCTCGAATTGCGTCCAGTGCGGCGCGATCACGGCGAAGGGTGGACGCCTCACGCCGCCCGAGGGCGGCTCGGGCCCCGAGTACACAGTGACCTGATTTACAGCGGATTTACCTCAAAAGCGGCCCGCAGCTTCGACAATGACCACATGCGGAACCGGCGGTTCGTCCTCTTCGCTGTGGTCCTGGGCGCGTTTGTGCTCGCGGCTCCCGCTTTCGGGCTCCGCACGGCGATCGTCAACCAGCTCTTCGCGCAGAAGCTGATCCGGGCCGACGTGCTCGAGAAAAACGGCGACTGGCGCATCGACCGCGGCGTCATCACGCAGGTGAACGGCTCCCAGCTCACCTTGCGCGAGGCCGACGGCCGGATCCAGGCGGTTCCACTCTCGAGCCTGACCAGGGTCGCCTTCTACGGACATCGCCTACCGGTCAGCTCGCTCTCCACCCGCTGGCAAGTGCTCGTGACGTGGCCGGCGACCGGCCCGGCGCAGTCCGTCGACGTCCAGCGAGTTCCGGGGCGGAGCGCCCCGGGCGGAGTCGTCCTCCGCAAGGCGATCGTCCTCCAGCTCTTCACCGACAAGCTGATCCGGGCCGACGTGCTCGAGAAGAACGGGGACTGGCGCATCGACCGCGGCGTCATTACGCAGGTGTCCGATTCGCAGCTCACTCTGCGCGAGGCCGACGGCCGCATCCAGGCGATTCCGCTCACGAGCCTCACACGCGTCGGCTTCCACGGAAGTCGCATTCCGGTGAGCTCGCTCGTTCCGCATGCGCGCGTGCTCGTGACGTGGCCGGCGACCGGGGCCGCCCAGGCCGTCGACGTCGAGCGGCTGCCGAAATCGCGCAGCAACCAGGGAGTCGGGTGACCGGCGCCGCGCCTATCCTGGGTCCGTGACGGCCAAGGCAACCGGCGGCGCTCTCCTCCTTGTGGAGGACGACGACTCGATCGGGCGCCTGGTCAAGCAGTACCTCGAGCAGCAGGACGGCTGGCGGGTCGTGTGGCTCCGCAGCGGCGAGGAGGCGCTCGCCTCGTTACGCAGCCAGCCCGTGCGGGTCGTCGTGCTCGACATCGGGCTTCCCGGCGTCGACGGGTTCGAGGTCTGCCGCAGAATCCGGGCCGGTTCGAAGGTGCCGATCGTGATGCTCACCGCCCGCGACGAGGAGCCGGACCGGGTCGCCGGCCTTGAGCTGGGTGCGGACGACTACGTCTCGAAGCCGTTTTCGCCGCGTGAGCTATCCGCCCGGATCAAGGCGATCCTCCGCAGAGCCGAGCGCGTCAGCGAGAACGAGGTGCTCACGGCCCGCGACGTCGTCCTCAGGCGCGACGCACGCGAGGTGACCGTCGCCGGCACGCAGGTCGAGCTGACAAGCAAGGAGTTCGACCTCCTCGCGTGCTTCCTCGAGCACCCCGGCATCGTCCTTTCCCGCGAGCGCTTGCTCGACCTGGTCTGGGGGATGACCTACCCCGGCGGCACCCGCACGGTCGACGTGCACGTCGCGCAGCTGCGCCGCAAGCTCGGCGACCACGAGGGGATCCGGACGGTGCGCGGCGCCGGCTACAAGCTCGTCCCGGCCTGAGATGCGCGGCGGCGGCCTTCGTTCGCAGCTGTTCCGGGCGATCGGGGTCGTCGTCCTCATCTGCGTTGCGTTGACAATCGCCCTGGGCGTCGTCCTCACGAGGCGCGCGGTCGAGAAGGCGACCCTGAAGGACCTCTCGCATCAGGTCGACCTCATCGCTCCGAACCTGCGCCATGCGACCGCACCGCGGACGGCGCTGCGGGAGCTGACGCCGTACTTCAACCGCCAGCACGAGCTTGCGCTCACGCAGCGCACGATCCTGCCGGCCCACGCACGGGAACGGCTTGCCCAGAACCTCCCTGCGCAGGGGACGCTCACGTACAAAGGTCACGCCGAGTACTTCGCAGCCCAAAGGCTCAACCCAGGAACGCTGATCGTCCTGCGGCCGCGAAGCACCGCCGGTTCCCTGCTGTCGCCATACGTCTGGGGACTCCTCATCGCGGCCGTCGCCGGGGGCCTTCTCGCCGCGCTCGCCGCATTCCTCCTCGCGCGCCGGATCTCACGGCCTGTCGGCCGGATCGCCGCGGCAGCGCGGAGCCTCACACGCGGCACCCACCCGGAGCCCGTGCCGGTCGAGGGCGCCACCGAGATCGCCACGCTCGCCGTCGCGTTCAACGACCTAGCGGCGCAGCTCCGCCGCGCACAGGAGGCGGAGCGGAACTTCCTCCTCTCGGTCAGCCACGAGCTGAAGACGCCGCTGACGGCGATCCGCGGCTACGCCGAGGCGGTCGAGGACGGCGCGCTGGACGCGCGCGAAGCGGCGGCGACCGTGGCGTTCGAGGCGCGGCGGCTCGAGCGGCTCGTCCACGACCTGCTCGACCTCGCGCGCATGAACCGGACCGACTTCAGCGTCCGCAACACCGAGATCGACCTCGCCGAGGTGGCCGAGGACGCAGTTCGCCGCTATCAGCCGCAGGCGGAGAGCTTCGGCGTCGCGCTGTATGCGGTCGGGAACGGCTCTGCGCCCGCGATCGGGGACGCCGACCGTGTCCTCCAGGTCGTCTCGAACCTCGTCGAGAACGCTCTGCGGCTGACGCCGGCCGACGGCGAGGTTCGTGTCGTCACGACGCCAGGAGTCCTGCGTGTCGAGGACACGGGTCCGGGGATCGCCGAGACGGACACCGAGCACGCATTCGACCGCTTCTACCTGCACGAGCGTTACGGGCGGGAGCGGCCGGTAGGCACGGGTCTCGGGCTTGCGATCGTGAAGGAGCTGACGCTCGCGATGGGTGGGAGCGTCGACGTCGAGAGCCGTCCCGGCGTCCCCACGGTGTTCACGGTGCGGCTGGGCGTCCCGGTCGAGAGCCGCGAAACGCTGCCTGCGTGAACGTCGCTTTCGAGGACGTCGAGCGGGCACGTGACGTTCTCGCCGGCCGGATCCACCGCACGCCGACGTTGTCGTCCGCGTCCCTCGGGATCTCGCTCAAGGCAGAGCTGTTCCAGAAGACAGGCTCGTTCAAGGTCCGCGGTGCCCTGAACAAGGTCGCGTCGCTCTCCCCAGAGGAGAGGGAGCGCGGGGTGATCACGGTGTCTGCGGGAAACGCCGGGCAGGCGGTCGCGTGGGCAGCGCGGGAGGAGGGTGTCGACGCGCTGATCGTCACCTGGCGCACGGCGGACGCGCTCAAGCTCGCGGCGATGCGCGGCTACGGCGCGACGGTCGACACCGAGGCCGAGGGGCCGACGACCGCGTTCGCGCGCATGGAGGAGGTGATGGCCGAGACGGGCCGGACGCTTGTGCACCCGTTCGACGACCCACTCGTGATCGCCGGCCAGGGGACCGTCGGCCTCGAGATCGTCGAGGATCGCCCCATGCCGGACGTCGTCCTCACGGGCGTCGGCGGCGGCGGGCTGATTAGCGGGATCGCCGTCGCGGTGAAATCGCGGAACCCGAATGCGCGCGTGATCGGCGTCGAGCCCGAGGGCTCGGACGCGCTGCGGCAGGGGCTCGAGGCCGGTCATCCCGTGCCTGTCACGCCTCACACTGCGGCGGACGCCCTGACCGGGCCGTTCGTCGGCGGGAACTGCCTCGAGATTTGCCGCGAGCTCGGGGTCGAGTCGGTGCTCGTCAGCGAGGAGGAGCTGTTCGAGGCCTTCCGATGGCTCTACGCGCGGACGAAGCTTGCTTGCGAGCTCGGCGGAGCGGCGGGAACGGCGGCGTTGTTGAGCGGCAAAGTACGGGTGCGTGCAGGGGAAACGGTCGTCGCGGTGGTCTCGGGCGGCAACGTGGCGCCCCAGCAGGCCGCTGCTATCTTGGGAGGACTATGAAGGCCGGCATCCATCCCGAGTACGTCGTCGCCACGGTGACGTGCTCTTGCGGTAACACGTTCCAGACCCGCTCGACGAAGCCCGAGCTGCACGTCGAGATCTGCTCGCAGTGCCACCCGTTCTATACGGGCAAGCAGAAGCTCGTCGACACCGGCGGCCGCGTCGAGCGCTTCCAGCGCCGTCTGGAGCGCGCCGGCAAGCCGCGTCGCGGCTAGCTCAGGCCGACCATGGCAAACGTCGGCGGTCAGGCGGTCCTCGAGGGCGTGATGATGCGTGGCCCCGGTAACTGGGCCGTCGCCGTCCGCACCCCGACCGGCGAGATCGCGCAGGTCTCGCGGCCTATCAACTCGGCGCAGGCGCGCCACATCATCTTTCGGCTCCCCGTCGTCCGCGGCGTGGTCGCGCTCGGCGAGTCGCTAGCGATCGGCTTCCGCGCGCTCGCCGTCTCGGCGCACTACGCCGCGCGGCAGGAAGGCGAGGAGGGCGAGGTCGATACGGAGCTCTCGCGCGGAGCCCTGATCTTCGCCTTCGCCGTAGCGATCGGATTCGCGGTGGCGCTGTTCAAGGTCGGACCGGCGCTGATCACCGACCAGCTACCGGTCCGGAACGGCAGCTGGTTCGTGATCATCGAGGGCCTGATCCGGGTCTCGATCTTCGTCGCGTACCTGGCGCTCATCTCGCTCCTGCCCGACCTGCGCCGCGTCTTCCAGTACCACGCGGCCGAGCACAAGGCGATCAACGCGTACGAGGCCGGTGAGGCGCTCGAGCCGGCGATCGCGCAGCGGTACTCGCTCATCCACCCGCGCTGCGGCACGGCGTTCCTGCTCTGGGTGATGGTGATCGCGGTGTTCGTGTTCGCCTTCTTCGGCCGGCCTGTCTGGTACTGGCTGATCGCGACCCGGATCCTCCTCCTCCCGCTGATCGCCGGGCTCGCCTACGAGCTGATCCGTTTCGCAGGCAAGCACCAGGACAACCGCGTGGTGATGACGCTGCTCGCGCCGGGGCTCTGGCTGCAGCGGCTCACGACCCGCGAGCCGAGCCTCGACCAGCTCGAGGTCTCGATCCGAGCCCTCCGTGAGGTGCTCGATCTCGAGGGTGCGGGAAAGCCCGACGCGCAACGCGTGGAAGTCATGGCCTAGCCCTACTGGCCACCGGTAAATCGACCCGAGGGGACAGACGATGGCGACCGATAGACGCGCTGAGGTGCGGTGGCAGGGGAGCCTGATGGACGGCTCCGGGACGATCGTCTCCACGACGACCGGAGCGATCGGCGAGCAGCCTGTCAGCTGGGCTGCGCGCTCGACCGACGAGGCCGATGGCGTGACGAGCCCCGAGGAACTCATCGCCGCCGCGCATGCTGCGTGCTTCTCGATGGCGCTTTCCGGCGGGCTGTCCAAGGACGGGCACCCGCCGGACGAGCTCCGAACCTCCGCGACGGTGACGTTCCAGCCCGGCGAGGGCATTACGCGCATCGCGCTGGTAGTCGAAGGCCGCGTACCCGGCCTCGACACGGCCGCCTTCGAGCAGGCGGCGCAGACCGCCAAGGAGAACTGCCCAGTCTCGAAGGCGCTCGCCGGCGTCCCAGAGATCAGCCTGGACGCACGACTGGCCGGCTAGACCGGCTCGATCCGTCCCGAGCGGACGTCGTACACGAATCCGCTCGCTCCGAACGAATCCGGCAGCAGCGGGTGGCTGCGGATCGTCTCGACGCTCTGCCGGACGCGCTCGGCCACGTCCGGGAACGGCTGGAAGTCGATGCTCTCGGACTCCGGGCCGAGCTTCTCGTGCACGTCGGCGTTTGTGAACGTGAGCATGCCGCAGTCGGTGTGTCCGATCACGACGGCTTCCTGGGTCCCCAGGAGATGGTGCGAGATGAGGAGGGAGCGAATCGTCTCGTCGTTGACGAGCCCGCCGGCGTTCCGGATCACGTGCGCGTCGCCTTCTTCCAGACCAAGGAAGCCGGCCGGATCGAGGCGCGCGTCCATGCAGGTGACCACGGCGAACCTCCTGCCAGGCGGCATCGGCAGCTCGCCTTTCGCAAATCCCGCTGCGTAGCGCTCGTTGGCGGCAGTGACCTCGTCAACGACGGACATGCTGTGACCTCCCCCATTGCTTTACCAACTAAAGCGAGAAGCTATCCGAACTGAGCCGATCTGGGCAAGCAGTACGCTGGCTCGGCGATGGCGACCGACTTCGACAACCTCGTCTCTGAGCTGGAGCGCTCCTACGAGGAGACCCAGACCCGGATGGCCGATCCGGCCGTCTACAACGACCACCGCGAGGCGGCCGAGGTCGGTCGGCGCCTCAAGGAGCTCGAGCAGCCGTACAAGCTCGCGCGGGCGTGGACGTCCGCCCGGGACGATCTCGCCGCGGCGCGCGCCGACCCCGATCTCCGCGAGCTCGTGCCCGAGCTAGAGGAGCGCACGACCAACCTGCAGGAGGAGCTGCGCCTGGCCCTCGTTCCGACCGATCCCGCCGATCGCAAGGACGTGATCGTCGAGGTGCGCCAGGGCGTCGGCGGCGACGAGGCCGCCCTCTGGGCCGGCGACGTCTACCGGATGCTCACCCGCTACGCCGAGCGACGCGGCTTCAAGGTCGAGGAGCTCGAAGCGAGCCGGAACGACGGCGGCGGCTACAAGGACGTCACCTTCGCGGTCAAGGGCGACGGCGCCTACTCCGTCTTCAAGTGGGAGGGCGGCACACACCGCGTCCAGCGCGTCCCCGAGACCGAGAGTGCGGGCCGCATACACACGTCCACCGCGACCGTCGCCGTGATGCCCGAGGCGGAGGAGGTCGAGGTCCAGATCGACCCAAACGACCTCAAGATCGACGTCTACCGCTCGACCGGCCCCGGCGGCCAGTCCGTGAACACGACCGACTCCGCCGTTCGGATCACGCACCTGCCGACCGGCGTCGTCGTCTCCATGCAGGACGAGAAGTCGCAGCTCCAGAACCGCGAGAAGGCGATGCGTGTGCTCCGCGCCCGACTCTACGAGCGCGAGCTCGAGCGGCAACGCGCCGAGCAGGGCGCCGCCCGCAACGCGCAGATCGGATCCGGCGAGCGGGCCGAGAAGATCCGCACCTACAACTTCCCCGAGAACCGGCTCACCGACCACCGGGTCAAGCTGACCGTCCACCAGCTCGACCGGATCCTGCAGGGAGACCTCGACGAGTTCACCGAGGCGCTGGCGACCGACGAGCGGCGCCGCGCCCTCGGAGAATGACCGCGCGCGAGGCGCTCGCCGAAGCCGAGCGGAGGCTCGCCGCAGCAGGCGTCGATACGCCGCGGGTCGACGCCGAGTGGCTCGTCGCGCACCTGCTCGAGACAACGCGCAGCGGGCTTGCGGCGCGGCTCGACCACGAGGTGGACGGGCTGGAGTCGCTGCTCGTCCGTCGCGAGGCGCGGGAGCCGCTCGCGTACGTGCTCGGCGAGTGGGGCTTCCGCCGGCTCACGCTGAAGACCGATCCGCGGGCACTCGTCCCTCGACCCGAGACCGAGACGCTCGTCGATCGGGCACTCGCGCTGGCGGAGGGCATCGAGCGGCCGCGGATCCTCGACGTTGGCGTCGGCTCCGGTGCGATCGCGCTTGCGCTCAAGGACGAGCGTCCCGACGCACAGGTGACCGGCGTCGACGTCTCTCCAGACGCGCTTGCGCTCGCGCGCGAGAACGCCGAGCGGCTCGGGCTCGACGTCGAGCTGCGGCAGGGCGACGGCGCGGCAGCCGCTGCCGAGGGCTGGGACGTCGTCGTCGCCAACCCGCCCTATGTCGAGAGCCTCGAGGACGCCCAGCCGGAGCTGCGCTGGGAGCCGAGGGTCGCGCTCCTCGGCGCAGGCGAGCACGAGCGTCTGGCCCGTGCCGCGAAGGCGCGCTTCGTCGGCTTCGAGGTCGGCGACGGGCAGGCCGCGGATGTGGCAGGGATGCTCCAGCGGCTTGGCTGCGCGGACGTCGCCATCACCGCCGACCTCACGGGCAGCGATAGGGTCGTCGAGGCGAGGCTGCCGTGACGGAGACGTTCACCACACCCGCAGGGCTGACGCTCTCGTACGAACGACGCGGGAGCGGACCGCTCCTCGTCTGCCATCCCGGCGGGCCCGGCGGCTCGGCCGCCGAGTTCCGCGACTTCGCCGGTCTCGACGACACGTTCGAGCTCGTGCTGCTCAGCCCGCGCGGCTCGCACGGCTCCGACGCAGCCGATGACTACGCGCTCACGTCGTACGTCGCCGACCTGGAAGCGCTGCGCCAGCACCTCGCTCTGGATCAGCTCGACCTGCTGGGCTTCTCGCACGGCGGGATCGTGGCGATGGCGTACGCGGCCGCGCACGGAGAGCGCATCCGCCGGCTGGTACTCGCCGCGACGCTCGCCGTGTGGAGCGACGAGGCCGAGGCGGCCATGCACCGGACAATGCAGAAGCGCCGTGACGAGCCATGGTTCGCCGAGGCGGAGAAGGCGATCGAGGAGGAGCAGGCCGGCGCGTTCTCATCCTCCGACGAGCTCGTCGGGAACGTCCAGCAGCAGATCCCGCTCTACTTCCACCGCTGGGAGGGCAACGAGCAGATCGGCCGCGAGCTGGCCGCGGACTTCGCCAAGGCCGAGCCGCTGCACTACTTCAACACGGTCGAGTTCCCGACGTTCGATCTTCGCTCCGAGCTGCGCACGATCACGGCTCCGACGCTGGTCCTCGCCGGCGACGACGACCTCGTGGCGGGCCTCGTTTCGGCGGACGCGATCGTTCGCGAGCTGCCCGACGCACGACTCGTGACGATCGGGGATTCGGGTCACTTCCTCTACGTCGAGCAGCCCGAAGCGTTCCGCGCCGCCCTGACCGATTTCCTCCTGTGAGCGAGGACGCCGTCGCCGCGCTCCGGGCGGGGCGGGCGGTGATCCTCCCGACCGACACCGTCTACGGGCTCTGCGCGCTGCCGGAGCACGAGGACGTCCTCTATCAGCTGAAGGGCCGCGACCCCTCGAAGCCCGTTGCGCTGCTCGCCGCGGATATCGACGCGCTCATCGCGGCAAGGCCGGAGCTCGACCGGACTGTTCTCGAGCGGTACCTCCCCGGGCCGTACACGCTCGTCTTCGAGACGGTCGGCGTCCGCGTCCCCAAACTCCCACCCCGGGCGGCGGACGTCGTCCGCGAGGTCGGCGTCGTCGCTGCGACGAGCGCGAACCTCTCTGGCGGCCCCGATCCGCGGCGCGTCGAGGACGTGCCGGCGGAGATTCGCTCGGCGTGCGGCGCGATCGTCGACGTGGGCGAGCTGCCCGGCGTCCCGTCGACAGTGATCGACCTCACGGGCTCGGAGCCGCGCGTCCTCCGCCAGGGAGCCGGGCCGCCACCCTGAACGGCCGGTGGCAGCCACTGCACGTCTTTGTGCCGCGATTCGGGCGCATGGCTACCCGACTCGTGACGTTTCCGTGAGACGCGCGTGGCGCATCTGTGCGGTTGCTGCCACCGGCCTGTCGTCGCGGCTCTGCCGTAGCATCCAGCCCCGTGGCGACGACCCAGGCGACCTTCGAGGAGCTGAAGCACGCCGGGCTCGACGAGATCGACCCGGAGATCGCACGGCTGCTCGGCAAGGAGCTCGA
>DASQCM010000046.1:0-4800 GCA_035634675.1 Gaiellaceae bacterium | reverse complement strand
CGATGACGCACATCGTCGCCCGCAGGAACGGATAAACGCCGCCCCGGTGGCCGCGCGGGCGGACGTCGCGCCGGCGCTCACGCGCGGCGGCGACCCACTCGAGGATGACCTCCCACCCGAAGAGGACGAAGGCCCGCGCGACGTTGAAGCCGTTGGCGAGGAACGCGCGGTAGCCGGGGTTGGCGCTCCGCTCGGCCTCCATCCGGCTCACGGTGAGGATGACGTGGTCGGCGCCGCCCGAGAAGAGGTTGCCGCGGCTCGCGCCGCCGTTCGCGAGCAATCCCGGCCCGCGCGTGTGCCGCCGTTCGAGCTCGGCACAGTCCTCCGGCGACGAGCACACGACGAGCATCTGCCGCTCCTTTTCCACCCAGCGGAAGGCGGGGATGTCGTCGTTCGAGCCGAGGAGGATCCCGGCCTGGGACGCTCCCGTCTGCGACGAGAGGTCGGGCTCCCACTCGGCGAGACGGTGACTGCCGTCCGCAAGCCAGCGCGCCAGGGTCGGCGCGTGCCCGTCGCGCATGGCCCGTTGCAGCACGGGCAGCGCGAGCCCGTCGATCTCGAGGAAGACGATCCCCGGCGTGTCGGTCACCTGACGCTCGTCCGAGCGCCGGGCGATCCGCTGCACCACGCTCAGCGAGTAGACGTCGTCGTCGTTCGTCCCGAAGAGCACCGAGAGCACGACGCCGACCGCGGACGCAACCAGGGCGACGGCGAGCGCGGCCCAGTAGGAGTCGATCTTAAGCCCGTCGCTGTACCGGTCGGCGAGCAGGAGCATCCCCGCGTCGAGCGCGAGGATGGCGAAGAAGCCCAGCAGGGCCGTGAACGGAAGGCGGAGGGCAGCGACCAGCGGAGGCAGGATGGCGTTGAGGACGGCGAGGAGGGCCGCCACGACGAGCGCTGCGCGGAAGCTCGAGTGCGACGCCCCCGGGACGAGCTTCGTCGCCACGACCAGCGAGACAGCGCCGAGCAGCCAGGCCAGCACGAGCTGGCCGGGACGGAGACGAGGCCGCTCTGGAGTCCAGGCGGGCGCCTCGCCGTAGGCGGTGCTCACGGGGCGACCTGGTCCGGCTCTCCGGAGCGGGCGGCCTTCTTCTCCGCCTTCCTCGCGCGGCGCTTCTCCTGCTCCGCGGCCTGCCGGCGCTTTGCGTCGGCGTACGAGTCCGAGACGAGCCGCTTGCCGCCGATCCAGCCCCAGGCCCAGATCATCAGGATCAGGGCGAAGATGATGTTCCACGCCGTGCCGACGAGCTGCTGCGCCACGGAGTAGGCCGTCGCGTCACTCGACGACGCGACACCCTTGAGCGAGGCGACGTTCCACGCCTGCGTCACGCCGACGCCGCCGGGGGTGACCGAGGTGACGTTGGCAAGCGAGTTCCCGCCGGCGACGTGCATCAGCGTGTCGAAGCTGACCGGGATGCCGTAGGCGTTGAGGAAGACGCCGATCGTCGCGAGCATGGCGCACCAGCCGATGAACGACGGGAGGAAGACGCGGCCGAAGAACCTGCCGGGACGGCCGAGGATCGCGCCACCCTCCTTCGCGTTCTGCCACCAGGCGACGACATTCGGCCAGAAGCGGCGGCACAGCAGCACGATGATCATGATCCCTCCACCGAAGACGATGATCGTGGCGGGCCAGTGCTCGTGCACCCAGCTGAACGAGATGTCGAACGAGCCGCTGACGGACAGGAAGAGATAGAGGTAGACGAAGGTGCCGGAGCAGGTGAAGAAAATCTTCTCCACCGCGTAGGCGCCGAGGACGGCGGCGAAGCTGATCCCGAGCAGGACGGTGACCATGATCAGGAAGACGAGCGTGCCGATGTTGGCCGGCAGGATTCCGTTCAGGGCGACCGACACTGCATAGCCCGCGAGGATGTCGCGCCACTTGGTCCGCTCGGGGTAGGCGTAGTGGAGGATCGAGTACCACGCGAAGGCCGTCGCGGTCGTCTGCACGACCATGAGCGCGATCGCGGCGAGCAGCGACGCCGCCGAGATCGACGTGACCGTGTCCCAGAGCGAGTGGAACCAGCCCCTGAGGTCCCAGCCGAGCAGGTTCGCCGCGGCCCCGATCACCACCACCAGCAATGCCCACCACAGGATCCTCCGCCAGAGCGGCCGCGGAGGCTTGGCAGGAGCGCTGTCGACGGTTACGGCGCTCATGCGGCTTTCCCCGCGACGGCGTCGACCGCCGCGGCCATGCTCTCCACGTCGAGCAGATCCACCGGGATACCGTAGTCGGCGAGATCCGCCGCGATCTCGTGGGCGAGGACAGACACGCCCGGAACGTACAGCCGGGCGGGATAGGCGAAGGCCGCGCGCCAACCGCGCTCGCACTCGATGACGTCGCCCCAGAGCGAGACCTGGCCGATGATCGGCGTGCACCCCGGCGGCAACGAACAACCACGCTTCGGGATGTGGTGCGGCAGCACCGCGTAGATGCCGCAGGTACACGTCGACTCCGGGGCCTCGTGGACGGTGCGCCGCCAGAGTCGGAAGCGCCGGGACTGGCAGCGGGCCACGAGCGGAACCCCGACCGGCCAGATGCTCGGGCGGTAGAGGCTGCGCAGCCGCGCGACGCCGTCCTCGCGCTCGACTGCCCACACCCGCCAGGCGACGAGCGGCTCGAAGTAGTCGGGCGCGGCCGTGAGCACGAGCCCGCCATCCGCTGGTTCCGTCGAGCCCCTCATGTTTCGCGCAGCGTCGTCGGCCGTGGCTTCGAGCGCGTCATACCGGACGGATGAAACGACGCTCCACTTCACCCACGCCGGACGATGCGCCGACCGGGCTCCGAGTCGAGAGTGGCGTCATGACCGGCGCCGCCCGGGCCCACTCCGCTCGCCTCGAGCGCGCCCCCCTCCACCGGATACGGGCCTCCCATAGCTACTGGGCCGTGCTGGGCGCGATCTTCGTCGCCTTCTTCCTCGCCGCCCTACTGCCGGATGACCCCTGGGCGACGAGCCTCGTCGTGCTCGTGCTGAGCGCGACGTTGATGATTGCGATCTGGACTGCGGGATGGGGCAGGGCCCAGCGCTCCGGCTCGACCGGCCTCGCCGCGGCAGCGGCGGCGGCCGCCACGGTCAACTTCTTCACGCAGGGCGAGACCCTGACCGCGCTGCTCGCCGTGATCGCCGGGCTATTAACGATCGCCATCGCCTGGGTCACCGCGGCCGGCGCAATCGCGCAGGGGGAAGTGAACTCGCGCTCGGTCGCCAGCGCGATCTGCGTCTACATGCTCTTCGGGCTGATGTTCATGTTCGTGTACGGCCTCCTTGCCGCGGTCGGCGACGCGCCGTTCTTCGCGCAGGGGACGGACGGAACGCGCTCGCTGCGCCTCTACTTCAGCTTCGTCACCCTCGCCACCCTCGGCTACGGCGACTACACGCCGGCGGGAAACCTCGGCCACGCGCTCGCCGTGCTCGAGGCTCTGATCGGGCAGCTGTACCTGGTCACGGTCGTCGCGGTCATCGTGACGCGACTGGGCAGACCGGTCCAGCGGCTCGGAAAACTCGGAAAGGAGCTCGAGAACGATGGCCCTAACACATGAGGAAAAGGAACTGCAGCAGGCGGCGGAGCTCGCCGTGGCACCGCTCTTCGCGCTCGATTGCGGGATCCCGCGGCACAAGCTGCCCGAGGACGAGCTGTCGCCGGACCTGGCGTACCAGATCATCCACGACGAGCTGATGCTCGACGGCAATGCGCGCCTGAACGTCGCGACTTTCGTCACGACGTGGATGGAGCCCCAGGCCGAGCGCCTGATGGCCGAGTGCCTCGACAAGAACATGATCGACAAGGACGAGTACCCGCAGACGGCGGCCATCGAGACGCGCTGCGTCAACATCCTGGCCGACCTCTGGCATGCGCCCGACGCCGGAACGGCAACCGGCTGCTCGACGACGGGCTCGAGCGAGGCGGCGATGCTGGGCGGGCTCGCCCTCAAGCGGCGCTGGCGCGCGCGGCGGCTCGCCGACGGGATGCCTGCCGACAAGCCGAACATCGTCATGGGCACGAACGTGCAGGTCTGCTGGGAAAAGTTCGCCAACTACTGGGACGTAGAGATGCGCCTCGTGCCGATGGAGGGCGACCGCTACCACCTCTCGGCCGAGGAGGCCGTCGCCCACTGCGACGAGAACACGATCGGCGTCTTCGCCGTCCTCGGCTCGACCTTCGACGGCTCGTACGAGCCGGTCGAGGAGATCTGCTCGGCGCTCGACGCCTTCGAGCGCGAGACCGGGATCGACGTGCCTGTCCACGTCGACGGCGCCTCGGGCGGGATGGTCGCCCCGTTCATCGATCCTGACCTCGTCTGGGACTTCCGCCTGCCGCGGGTCGCGTCGATCAACACCTCGGGCCACAAGTACGGCCTCGTCTATCCGGGTGTCGGCTGGATCGTCTGGCGCGACTCCGAGGCGCTGCCCGAGGAGCTGATCTTCCGGGTCAACTACCTCGGCGACACGATGCCGACGTTCGCGCTCAACTTCTCGCGCCCCGGCGCGCAGGTGGTCGCGCAGTACTACAACTTCCTGCGGCTCGGCTTCGAGGGCTACCGGCGCGTGCAGCAGTACGCGAGGGACGTGGCGACGCGGCTGGCCGCGCAGCTCGACGAGCTCGGGCCGTTCGACCTCCTCACCCGCGGCGACGAGCTACCGGTGTTCGCCGTGGCGTTGAAGCCGGAGGTGGACAACTACACCGTCTTCGACCTCTCGGCGGCGCTGCGCGAGCGCGGCTGGCAGGTGCCGGCCTACACGTTCCCGGAGAACCGCACCGACCTTGCGGTCCTACGGGTCGTCGTCCGGCGCGGCTTCA
>DASQCM010000045.1:0-12176 GCA_035634675.1 Gaiellaceae bacterium | reverse complement strand
CTCGATCGTTTCAGTGCGAAACGGATCCTGATCGCGGGCAATGTCTTGAACGGACTCGGCTACGGGGGCCTGGCGTTTGTCGACCGTCCCTGGCAAGGCTTCGTCTGCTCGGCCGTCGGCGGTGCCGGCTTCGGACTCGTGGGAACCGCCGGCCAAGTCCTGACCTTGACCCTGGTCCCGGCGGAGCAGCGTGCCGCATCGACCGCGCTCCGACGAGTTGCAGGCAACTTCGGTCTCGGCCTCGGCGCGACGGTTGCGGGCGTCATCGTCGCGGCCACCCATCATCACCTCCAGGCGTTCCAGGCCCTCTACGTCTTCGACGCAATCACGTTCGTCATCTTCGCGCTGGTTGTGCTCGTCTGGATCCCGGATCCTGGCCTCGCGGATGCTCCGTCGGCGAGCGAGGGCGCACGGGGTTTCCGAGCCGTTGCTCGGGATCGGCTCTTGTTCGCCCTGATCGCGGGCAACCTCGCGCTTGTGATGATCGGCGGCGCGTTCTTCTCCTACATCCTCCCGCCGTTTGCGCAGGCGCATACACCTGTCGGGCCCGTTGGGATCGGTGTCGTCGTCTTCATCAACACCTTCTTCATCGTGGTAGCCCAGGTACCGGCGACACGTGTGGTGGCGCGGATGCGCCGCACTCACGCCTTGTTCGCCACGAGCGTCATATTCGCAGTCGGCCTGCTCGCGGTCCTGCTCGCAACGCTCACGCACTCGACGCTCGCCGCTACCACCCTCTTGGCCGGGGTGGCGATCGTGATCGCGGTCGCTGAGTGTGGCCAGTTCATCGTGCTCGGCCCGCTAGTCGCGGAAATCGCGCCGCCGCATCTGCTCGGCCGCTACATGTCGCTCTACCAGCTCAGCTTCATGGTCGGCGTGGCTCTCGGCCAGGCGGTCGGCGGCGTGCTGCTCGGAACGTCACCCGACACCATCTGGTGGGGCGGCGCCTTCGCGATGGCACTGACCGGAGTCGGCTTCCTTCGACTCGGAAACCGGGTACCCGACCCCCTCTTGCCGACGAAATCCCCGCCGCTGCAGGCCGCGTCAGAGACGACCTGATGCGCCGAGGGATGGCAGGGGCGGGGATCCTCTGACCGGGCGCCCATCGCAGTGACACAGCGCAGCGAAGCCGATGTCAAGGCATCGATACGCGCGCAGGGCTCGCGCGATCGCTCAAACCTACTCCGGCGCTGCCAATCAGGCGACAGCGGCCGGGTTGGGCCAGTGTTCGGGGATGACCCCTGAGCCGCGCGGGGCATGTGAATTGCGCGGGCGTTGGTCATTCGTTGGTGGCCGAACGTACGGTTGTGCCTGGGATGACCGTGCGTGACTCGTCTTTGCGGGCTGCTCCCGCGCTCGCTATGTGCGCTGCTGTTCTGCTCGTCGCCGGGTGCGGCGGCGGCAACGGCGGCGCGAAGGTCCTCGGCGGCAGCAATAACACGTCGGTGTGTCAGTACACGAAGCGCTTCGGCAGGGGTCGCGTCTACGTGGAGATTGCCGTCAGCCCGGTGTCTTTGAAGCCGACGGCATGCAGTGCGTTCAACCGCAGCTTCCGTGGCCGGAGCTTCGGCGGAAGTGCGCCGAGCCTGCCGCCCGGGACGGGCCGCCCGCACTGCGATTTCAACAAGATCGGGTCGTCGTACAGGATCGAGCTCGGCGTGTTCGCGTCCCCCCACACGGGAACGGGACGCGCGTTCTGCCGCTCGTTCCACCCGGGCCACGGCTTCAGGCGCGTCCCTCTTAGAGGTTAGGCAACCGCGGGTCTTGACGCTCGCCTGGGCCAGTGTTCTGGAATGACGCCTGAGCGGCAGAGTGGTCGAGTCGGGTTGACACCCCGTGATCAGGCTGGCAGCGTTTTCGCCTCATGATCCCGACTGAGCCGATCGGCAGCATCCCGCGGAGCGACGAACTGGTGGCTGCGCTGGCTGCGGAAGCCGCGGGATCGATTTCGGGCGAGGAGCTGGATGCGCTCCTTGCCGAAGCCGTGCGCGAGACGATTGCGGAGTTCGAGGCGACGGGGTCGCCCGTGGTGACGGACGGCGAACAGCGGAAGCCCAGCTTTGCGACCTACCCGCTTCACGGCCTCGACTCGCTTTCGCCCGAGGGGGTGGTCATCCCGTTCGCGGACGGACATACCCGCCAGCTACCCGTTCTGACGAAGGGGCCGTTCCAGTATGCGACCCACGCCGCGTCCTACCTCCGATCGGCGCAGGAAGTTGCGTCACGGCCCGTGAAGCAGGCGGTGATCTCGGCGTCGGCGTTAAGCCTCCTGTACCCGGCGGGTGGCCTGGACGGCTACTCACAGCAGGAGTTTCTAGACGACCTCGTCGACGAGGCCGAAGCGGACATCCGAGGCTGTCTCGAGGCAGGTGCCCACAGCGTGCAGATCGATTTCACAGAGGGCAGACTCGCACTGAAGCTCGATCCGTCAGGTGGGCTGTTGCGGCAGTTCGTCGACCTGAACAATCAGGTGCTCGATCGATTCACCGATGAGGAGCGTGCTCGGATCGGCATCCACTCCTGTCCAGGCGGCGACAACGACTCCACCCACAGTGCAGACGTCGATTACGAGCAGCTGCTGCCGACGCTCTTCGATCACCGGGCGGCTGCGTTCTACCTCGAGCTCGCCGGCGAAGACGATCCGGAGTCGGTGCTGCGGGCGATCGCAGCGAACCTGGGTCCCGGCCAGCGCGTCTTCGTCGGAGTCATCGACCCCATCGACCCGGTGATCGAGACGCCCGAGCAGGTTCGCGACCGCGTGCTGCTCGCGGCGCAACATGTCGCACTCAATCAGCTCGGAACGACCGACGACTGCGGGTTCTCGCCCTTCGCCGACGACCGCTCCACGACACGCGAGACGGCCTTCGCGAAGGTTCGCGCGCGCGTCGAAGGAACACGGCTCGCCGCGGAACAACTAAGCGTCTAAGCCGTCGTAATGTTCGCGCACGACGGCGAGCGCCTCCTACCGCGGGAGGCCGACTGTCGGCTGAGCGAGCGTCCTCTCGCCCGAGGCGGATCAGCCCGCCGGGATGCGGACGTCCGAGACGTCCAGACCGAGGGAATTCGCCAGCCGGACTCCGTGATTCAGCTCCTCGCGGAGCCGCTCCCGGTCGCGCGCCTCCATGAGCGTCCCGATCACCTCGCGCGCCTTCGGGCGCCACAACACGTGGTTCGCGAAGATCGGGAGCATCGTGTTCGCCGCGTCGACGAGCCGCGCGCGCACCTTCTTGCCTGCTGACTCGAGCAGCACCCGCTCGTACGCCATCCCGGCGCCATGGTGGATGCCGTCGTCGACCGCAAGCCGGTTGCAGAGATCCTCGAGCACGGTGCCGCGCGACGACTTGGCGATCAGCCGGAACCGCGGGATGATCAGCCGCTCGAAGAAGACCTGCATGAGGAAGACCTTCTCCTCGAGCAGGTCGGCCTCGAGGAACATGTGCGCGAGCTCGTCGAGGTACGGGTCGCGCTCCCCCTCCCCGCCGACCTGGCCGATGAGGCGCAGCCACGCCTCGGTGTGACGGGACTCGTCCTGCACCATCGTCGAGTAGTAGAGGCGCGCCTCCGGGTCCGGCGCCGCCGCGAGCAGTTGCGACGCCATCTCACAGGCGAACACGTCCGCCTGGAGCTGCTGCATGATCACCGAGCGCCAGATGTCGCGCCTACGCGCCTGCCGCTCCGGGCTCCCCTTTCCCTCCGGGACGAACGGCATCTCGCCCCACGGCACGTCGTCGACCTGCCACTCCTGTCGCTTTGCGAGGTGGTAGAAGCGGAGGACGCCCTCGTACTCGGCGCGGCCCTCGGGCTCCGCTGGGACGGCTTCGGCGGACATGCCCGGGACCTTATCCTCGTTGCGTGATCGCACTCGTCTTCAGCTACGAGGTGCACGACGCCGCCGAGTTCGAGCGCGTCTACGGGGCGGACGGCGAGTGGGCCGAGTTCTTCGGCCAAGGCCGCGGCTACATCGGGACGGAACTGCTGCGGGACGTCGAGGCGCCCGGGCGTTATCTCGTGATCGACCGGTGGGAGTCGGCCGACGCGTACAACGCGTTCGTCGCCGAGCATCGCGAGTCGTACATGGAGCGTGTCGATGCAACGCGGTTCCGCTACGACAGCGAGCTCCGCTTCGGCACGTTCGAGACGCTTTTGTGACGGTACCTGGTACCGGTCGCGCATTTCGGTAGCAGTGCCGCCCGAATGCCTCGCATTGCGAGGCAGCTGGCGCTTGAACGAGTCGCATCGCGCGGTGATAATCCGGGCTTCGATGTCCGTGGAGGAACGCGCAAGCGCTGCCGAGCGGGTGCTCGCGGCGCGCGAACGCTACGTCGCCCGCGGTGTCGCCACGCCCACGCTCGTGGTCGGGCGAGCCGAAGGGGCGCGCGTCTGGGACGTCGACGGCCGCGAGTTCCTCGACTTCGCCGGCGGCATCGCCTGCCAGAACCTCGGCCACGGCCCGCCCACGGTGGTCGCGTCGATCCACGAGCAGGTCGACCGCTACCTCCATCAATGCTTCATGGTCGGGACCTACGAGCCCTACGTCGAGCTTTGCCGCCGGCTCGACGAGCTGTGGCCCGTCGAGGGGACGGAGACGAAGTCGATCCTGCTCAACTCGGGCGCCGAGGCGATCGAGAACGCGGTCAAGATCGCGCGTGCCGCGACCGGCCGCCCGGGCGTCGTCGTCTTCGACCGCGCCTTCCACGGCCGTACGAACCTGACCATGGCGATGACGGCGAAGCTCGTCTACAAGCAGGGCTTCGGCCCGCTCGCCACGGATGTTCATCGCGCCGCGGCGCCGTACCCGTTCCGCGGCATCTCGACGGAGGACGCGCTCGCGAGTCTCGACCTTCTCTTCAGGCAGGACCTCGATCCGAAGTCGGTCGCGTGCATCGTGCTCGAGCCGGTGCAGGGCGAGGGTGGCTTTATCCCGATGCCGCCGGAGTTCGTCCAGGCGCTGCGCCGCCTGTGCGACGAGCACGGGATCGTCTACGTCGACGACGAGGTGCAGTCGGGCTGCGGGCGCACGGGGACGATGTGGGCGATCGAGCAGCTGGGCGTCGAGCCGGACCTGCTCGTCAGCGGGAAGACCCTCGGCGGCGGCCTGCCGCTCGCAGCGGTGACGGGGCGCGCCGACCTCATGGACGCCGTCCACGTCGGCGGGCTCGGCGGCACGTTCGGAGGCAACCCGGTCGCGTGCGCGGCCGCACTCGCCGTCCTCGACGATCTCACCGCGCCCAGCTTCGCCGAGCGGGCGGAGCACGTCGCCACTGTCCTGCGCACGCGGCTCGAGGAGATCGCGGCCAGGCAGCCGCTCGTCGGCGAGGTCCGCGGCCTCGGCCCGATGCTCGCGCTCGAGTTGCGCGAGCCGACGCCCGACGCAGCAAAGGCGACGACTGCGGCCGCCTTCGAGAAGGGACTGCTCCTCCTCTCGTGCGGCCTCGACGGCAACGTGATCCGCCTCCTGCCGCCGCTGACCGCGACCGACGACGAGCTCGAACGCGGGCTCGGCCTGCTGGAGGAGGCACTTGGCGACGCTGGCACCGACCGCGCCTGAGACCGAAGCGGCCGAGGGCGTCCCGGCCGTCCGCCTCAGCGGCGTCCGCCGCGTCTACGGCGACGTCGTCGCCGTCGCGGGCGTCGACCTCGACATCGGCGCCGGCGAGTTCTTCACGATGCTCGGCCCCTCGGGGTCGGGAAAGACGACGACGCTGCGCGTGATCGCCGGCTTCGAGCAGCCCGACGCAGGCCGCGTCGAGCTGCAAGGGGTCGACGTGACGCGCGTCGCGCCCGCCCAGCGCGCCGTGAACACGGTCTTTCAGGACTACGCGCTCTTCCCGCACATGACGGTCGCGGAAAACGTCGAGTACGGCCTCCGAGTCAAGGGAATGAGCCGCCGCGACCGCCGCGCCCGGGCCGAGGCTGTGCTCGAGCGAGTCCGCCTGCCGGGCCTCGGCGACCGCAAGCCGGTGCAGCTCTCCGGCGGCCAGCGGCAGCGGGTCGCGCTCGCGCGGGCGATCGTGAACCAGCCCCCCGTCCTCCTCCTCGACGAGCCGCTCGGCGCGCTCGACCTGAAGCTGCGCCAGGAGATGCAGGTCTTCCTCAAGGCGCTGCAGCGCGACCTCGCCATCACATTCGTGTATGTGACACACGACCAGGAGGAGGCGCTCACGATGAGCGACCGGCTCGCCGTCTTCAACGAGGGGCGGATCGAACAGGTCGGTTCGCCGGCGGACGTCTACGAGCATCCGCAGACGGAGTTCGTCGCGGGATTCGTCGGCGTCTCGAACGTCCTCGAGCGCGACGGCCGGCGCTTCACGATCCGGCCGGAGAAGATTCGGATGACGGACGAAGGCAGCGGAGAAGGCGAGCCGGGTGCCGTTCGCGAGGTCGTCTACGTCGGGATGATCACCCGCTACGTAGTCGACCTCGATTCCGGCGGCGAGCTCGTCGTCGTCCGTCAAAACCTCGAGACGTCCTCGCAGGAGGCGCTCGCGGAACAGGGGAAGCGGGTCCGCCTCTCGTGGCGGCCTGAGCACACGTACGAGATAACCAAGGAGGGCACGTGAGGAGGATTCGCAAGAGGCACGCGCTGGGCGTCGTCGCGCTCGCGGCGATCGCCGCCGCATTCGCGGTGGCGGCGGCGACGGTTCACGCCAGCGCTGCGGGCAGCAACCTGCCGACGAAGATCGGGAAGGGCGAAGGGTCGCTCAACCTGATCGAGTGGACGGCCTACAGCGACAAGTCGTTCGCCAACAAGTTCGAGAAGCAGACCGGGTGCAAGATCCACCGCAAGGATGCCGGCTCCTCGGGCGAGATGTTCGCGCTCATGCATGCGAACGGCGGTGGTGGCGGGGGCCAGTACGACCTCGTCTCGGCCTCCGGCGACGCGAGTCTGCGGCTCATCTACGCGCGCGACGTGCAGCCGATCAACATCAAGCTGATCCCGAGCTGGAAGCAGTTCTTGCCCATCTTCAAGTCGCCGGCGCACAACACCGTCGGCGGTGTCCATTACGGCGTCTCGGTCCAGTGGGGCCCGAACACGCTCATCTACAACACGAAGAAGGTCAAGCCGGCTCCCACCAACTGGAATCCGATCTACAGCGCGAAGTACAAGGGGCACGTCACCGTGCCGAACAATCCGATCCAGATTGCGGACGCGGCGCTCTACCTGATGAAGAAGAAGCCGAGTCTGGGGATCAAGGACCCCTATGAGCTGACGAGCTCGCAGCTCACCGCTGCGGTCAACCTGCTCAAGGGACAAAAGCCGCTCCTCAAGCGCTACTGGAACTACGCGCCCGACGAGATCTCGTCGTTCAAGAACGGCGACGTCTGGATCGGAGCCGGCTGGCCCTACCAGACGCTGCTGCTCAAGGCGTCAAAGGCTCCGATCAAGGAGATCGTGCCGAAGCCGACGACCGGCTGGGCCGATACGTGGATGCTTGCGAGCAAGGCGCCCCATCCGAACTGTGCGTACATGTGGATGAAGTACGTGACGACTCCCCAGGTCGAGGCGAAGCAGGCGCTCGTCTTCGGCGAGACTCCGGTCAACCCGAAGGCCTGCCCCTACATGAACAAGATCGAGAAGGGCTCGTGCGCGGGGTATCACCTGAACGAGCCCGCCGCCTACTACAAGACGATCAAGTTCTGGAAGACGCCGATCCCGCAGTGCGGTTGGAAGAAGTCGAGCAGCTGTATGGACTTCAACTCCTGGGAGTTGGCCTGGAAACAGATACAGGGGTGACGCTTGGCGGTTGACGCCGGCGCATTCGAGGCGGGTCCGCGCACCCGGCGGGCCCGCCTTGGTCTCTCGGGCTTCCTCTGGCGACGTCCTTGGCTGAAGGCACTGAGTCTGCTGGCGCTGCCGGTAGCCGCGTTCCTGTTCGTCTACATCGGAGCGCTCGCGGCCCTGATGGTCTCGTCCTTCTGGACGTCCAACTCCTTCACGGCCGAGATCGAGCACACCTGGTCGCTCGCCAACTACCGGGTCATCTTCTCGAGCAGCCAGCCGTATCTCCACATCGCGGCGCGGACGATCGGGATCGCCGCCGCGGTGACGCTCACCGACGCGATCCTCGCGTTCCCGCTCGCCTTCTTCATGGCTCGGCTCGCGAAAAGCCGCACACGGGCAATCCTCTTCGTGATGGTCCTCCTGCCGCTCTGGTCGAGCTACCTCGTCCGGATCTACGCCTGGCAGACGATCCTCGCCCACGACGGCGCGATCAACTGGTTCCTGAACAAGCTCGGCCTGCCGGACCAGAACATCGCCTACACCAACTGGGCGATGTGGATCGTCTTTTCGTACGTCTGGCTGCCGTTCATGATCCTGCCCGTCTACGCGGCGCTCGAGCGGATCCCGGACTCGTATCTCGAGGCGTCCGCCGACCTCGGCGCGCGCGGCGTCAAGACGTTCCGCTCGGTGATCCTCCCCCTCGCGCTGCCGGGACTCGTCGCGGGCTCGATCTTCACTTTCGCCCTGACGCTCGGTGACTACATCACGCCGCTCCTCGTCGGCGGCCCGAGCTCGCAGTTCATCGGCAACGCTGTCTACAGCTTCGTCGGCGAGGGAAACATCCCGTTCGCCGCGGCGCTCGCGGCGATCCCGTTGGCGATCATGGGCGTCTACCTCGTAATCGCACGCAGGCTGGGAGCGTTCGAGGCTCTGTGAACACCGGGTCGACCCGCATTTCGCTCGCGATCTTCTCGGCGCTTGTGATCGCATTCCTCTGGATCCCGCTCGTGATCATCGCGCTCTACGCCTTCAACAGCTCGAACATCCAAGGCTGGCCGATCACGAGCTGGACGCTGCACTGGTTCAGCGTTGCGTGGCGCGACCCCGACGTCCGCAGCTCGCTCTGGCTCTCGGTCAAGGCAGGCCTCCTCGCAACCGGAGCTGCGCTGGTGCTCGGCACGATGGCCGCGGCGGCGGTGGCGCGCTTTCGGTTCTTCGGCCGCGAGACGATCTCGTTCCTGCTCATCCTGCCGCTGGCCCTGCCCGGGATCATCACCGGCATGGCGCTGAACTCGTTCCTGTTCAGCTTCGCGAAGCTGACACCCTCTCTTTGGACGATCGTGATCGGCCACGCGACCTTCTGCGTCGTGGTCGTCTACAACAACGTCGTTGCTCGTCTGCGCCGCTCCTCCGGCTCGCTGATCGAAGCGTCACAGGATCTCGGTGCCGACGGTTGGCAGACCTTCCGCTTCATCGTCTGGCCCGTCCTGTCAACCGCCCTCGTGGCCGGCGGCCTGCTCGCGTTCGCGCTCTCGTTCGACGAGGTGATCGTGACGACGTTCACGGCGGGCGCGCAGGAGACGCTGCCCATCTTCATCCTCGACAACATCCAACGCGGCCAACAACTGCCGGTCGTCAATGTCGTGGCGTTCTTCGTGATCGTCGTGACAGTCATCCCCGTCGCGTTGGCGCAGCGCGTCATGCGGGACACCGGCGTCATCCGGCGCGGGCCGGCCAAGGTGACCGAGGCGGCCGAGATAGGAACGGTTTGAGGACGCAAGGCATGCGTGCGGAGGCGGACTCGATGAGTCCGCCGTCGCCGCAGTGTCTAGGTATGGGCCGGTCGCGTTGCGCCGGAGGGGCGGTGTTCGCGAACTCGGTTCCCGTCTGCCCGGAATCGTGAGCGACCGGCAACGCCCGTGCACCGGCCGGACGGCTGGTTCGGCGCTGCCGACGGTCGTGGCTCGTTCGAGGGACAGCCGCATGCCGACCCGACCCAGACGTACTGACCGATCCCGGCCGTCCTGGGGACGACACACGCGGTGATTGCGCCTATTTCCCTGCAAAGGGTCAGGAAGTCGTTTGCGCATCGACGCAGGGCGCGTTGTCTAGCCACTGACGCCCGGGTGCGAGGGGGCTGAGTACGCACCGGGGACGTGCCCTTCCTGACCCATCTCCGGCTCAGCGCCAATCAATCCCTTTGAACGTCTGGCCCTACGGTCAGCCCCGACTAGCCATTGGCGACCGCGTTCAGTTCCGCACGGCTCGGGTAGGTTCGGTCGATGCGCGTGTTCGTACCGATGGCAGTCGCCACCCTGGCCTGCGCGCTCGCAGTGGGTGCGAACGCGGCCGCGCAGCAGACGGGCACGATCGTCGTTCGTCTCGTGACCGATCCCGCTCCTCCCGGAGCGACCTGGACGTATTCCGGCGCAAGCCCTGCGTTCAAACTCGGTAAGGCCGCGACCGAGCGGACGGTCGCGCTGCAACCGGGCAGTTACCAACTCCGTGAGACGGGCGGACGGGCAGGACAGCCGCACACGCTTACCGCTCTCGTCTGTACTGACCCGAGCGGGGACACGACCACGAGCGTCGCGCAGACGACCGCGTCGGTTGTACTGCAGGACGGTGAGACGGTGACGTGTACGTTCACGCACCGCGCGCTCGGCGCACCCCCGTCCGCCGCGACGCTGGCGCTCGCGCGCACCTACGCACCCGTCCTGCGACTCAGCGCAGGCGAGCCCTACCATCCACTTCGACTCGAGGACTATCTGAGAGTCAGCACGCTTCATTCCGGGGCGCCGCCGCACGGGCCGCTGCTTCAGATGCACCCCACGCCTTTCTCGCTCCCCGCGGTGGGCGGCAGCTTCTACCTCGACGTCAGCGGAGCCGAGCCAAACTCACATGCCTCAACCTATCCACGCATCGAGCAGCGGCTTCGTACATCTCGCCCCCGGGCAACCGTCTACTTCCACGTCGCGCGCCAACCCGCCACCGAGCGGATCGCGATCGAGTACTGGTTCCTTTACCTCTACAACAATTTCTACGACAAGCACGAGGCCGACTGGGAAGGCGTCATCGTCTTCCTGCACGGCACCAGCCCGCTCGGGGTCAGCTACTCAGCGCACCAAGGCCGCCGCTGGTCGCCATGGGCGTCGCAGTCGACACGCAACGGCACTCACCCAATCGTCTATGCCGCCTACGGCTCCCACGCCAACTACTCCGCGCGAGGCCGCTACAGCATCCGGGTCTGCTGGACCCTCCACGGTCGGCACTGCTCCGTCACACCGAAGGCCGACGTCGCGTCGGGCACGGGAGCAACCCTGGCGCCGTCCGGCTTCGACCTCCTCCAGCTGGGCGGCGCACCCTACGCCGGCGACTGGGGATCAGGGAACTACATCCTCGGCATCGGCCGAACCTCGGACCACGTCACCGACCCGCGACGACGTTCGGAATACACGAACCCATTCGCCATCCTCACTCAGTGATCGCCCGGCGAGCCCTGCAGCCGAGCCGCCCGTTCACATCAGACACGTCATCAGGTGAGAGGACGCTCGCCCAAGCGACGTTCCCTCTGTCTGAAACGTAGCGGTCAGGTGTCGTCTGCCAGACTCAGTTGGTGACTGATTTCGCGTTTCCGTTCGTCGCTAGGGGAGTTCCCGGAGAGGTTCTGATCAGGTACTCAGTCAACGAGGACCCGATCCGGTGGGGGTTCGACATCCTGGGCTTGAACGAGGGTGACGTGTCGCGTGCGGCAGCGTTTCCGGTCCTCGAGGGGAGCGTCAGTTACGAGCGCGATGGCTACGCCTCGATCTTCGGCTGGATACAAGTCGTTCATTACTGGGCGGCCGACGCGGAGTCACCCGAGTGGTCGCTGCTGGATGCCGCGCCGCAGCTTCGCGGGCTGGGCGTCCCCTTTCAGACGTGGGGGCCTGAGCCTCGCTGCTTCGATGCGCCCCTGGATACGCCAGACGGGATCTCGCTCTGGCAGGCGGTGACATTCCTGACTCAGACGCCGGACGGGTTGCTGAGTCGGATCGTTGAGCCTCTGGTGGGGACGACCTGGGGGTACACGATCGACGGCGGCATTCCGACGATCTCCGCTCTGTCCGCTGCCCGACAAGAGCATTGGGACAGCCTTCGCTCGATCCTTGAACGCGAGTGTCCGCAGTGGACGTTCGGAGATTCGTTACCCAGCCCGACCTGACCGTCGCAGTTTCAGTAAGGGCCTTGCCTCAGGGGTCATTCCGGAACACTGGCCCCAGGCGAGGTTTGCGAGAATCGCGTCCGTGACCGAAGCGCGGCTAGAGGACGTCGGTTCCGGGCTCGCACCTGCCACCGAGGGCTGGTTCGTCGTAGAGCAGGGCGAACCTGCGTGAGTGGCTGTCCCTGAGATACGAGGCGTACAGGTCAGGATGATCATGCGCGAGAGCGGAGCGAACAAACAGCAGCAGCG
>DASQCM010000044.1:0-10491 GCA_035634675.1 Gaiellaceae bacterium | reverse complement strand
CTCTCGGCGCACGGCGTGGCGCCGTCGGTGAAGGAGAACTGCGAGCAGCGCGGGCTCGTCGTGGTCGACGCCGTCTGCCCGCTGGTCTCGAAGGTGCATGCCGAGGCGCGGCGCTACGCCGACAGCGGCCACCTCGTCGCTCTCGTCGGTCACGAGAACCACGTCGAGGTGATCGGGACGCTCGGCGAGCGCCCGGACTCGACGGTGGTGATCGAGTCCCCGGAGCAGGCGCGTGACCTCCAGACCGACAAGCCGGTCGCGGTGATCACCCAGACGACGCTCTCCCTCGACGACGTCGCCCCGATCGTGGACGCGCTCGAGGACCACCTCGGGACGCTGCGAAGGCCGCACGCCGACGACATCTGTTACGCGACGCAGAACCGCCAGGACGCCGTGAAGGCGATGGTTGCCCAGGGCGCCACGCTCGTCCTCGTGATCGGCTCGGAGACGAGCTCGAACGCGCAGCGGCTCGTCGAGGTCGCACAGGCCGCCGGCGCCCAGGCGACGCTCGTCGACGGCGAGAGCGGGCTCGACGAGGAGCTGCTGAACGGGCACGAGACGATCGGCCTCACCGCAGGCGCCTCGACGCCCGAGGAGCTGGTGAGGGCGACGGCGGCGCGGCTCGCCCAGGCGGGCTACGACCTGCCCGAGGAGATCGAGGTCGCGAAGGAAGACGTCCACTTCAGGCTGCCGAAGGAGGTCGCGCAGGCATGACCAGCGTCGAGGTCCCCTACTCCATCGCGGCGGCGCTGCCTTCGCTGTCGGTGATGGACATCACCAACGACGTCTCGCGTGAGGTCGCGGCCGCCGAGGTCGCGTCCGGCATCGCGTACCTCCATACGGCGAGCGAGCTCTCGCTCGTGCGGGTGCAGGAGCGGGAGACGGGCTTCTTCGAGGATCTCGAGTCGCTGCTCGAGCGCGTGGTGCCCGCGACGCTGCGCTCGCGCGAGCGCCTCCTCGCCTTCCTGCTCGGGCCGCGCTGCGAGCAGATCCCGTTCACGGACGGCGAGCTCCTCCTTGGCCAGTGGCAGCGGATCCTGCTCTTCTCGCTCGATGCGCAGCACCGTCCCGACTGGTCGCTGACGCTGCTCGGCTGACGCCCGTGCGGGCGCGGGAGCTGACCGTCGACGAGGCCGAGCGGCCTCTTGGCTGGCGCTACTCCGGGCCGTACGCGACCTACGACGCCGAGGGCCCGCTGAGGCCTGAGCACGGCTTCTTCGCGGTCGAGGACGACGCCGGCAGCCTCGTCGGCTACGCGTGCGTCGGGGCGGAGGCACGCGTGCCGGGCGTCGACGAGGAAGCCGGGACGGTTGACGTCGGCTACGGAATGCGGCCCGACCTGACCGGACAGGGCCACGGGCGTGAATTCGTCGGTGCGATCCTCGCGTACGTCGTCGCTCGCGACCCGGATGCGCGGCTGCGGATGTCGATCCTCCGCTGGAACGAGCGCTCGCGCCGCGTCGCCCAGGCGCACGGCTTCGGCATCGTCGGCGCGGCAGGCGAGTTCGACGTGCTCGTGCGAGAGGCGCCGCACGGTGTCTTGAGCGCCCGGGAGGACGCCGCGGAGTACCGTCACCGCTGACAATGCTCGTCCTCACCCGCAACGAGGTGGAGGAGCTGCTCGATCTCGACGCGCTCCCCGACGCCCTCGCCGTCGCGCACGCGGAGCTCTCGGGCGGACAGGCGTCGCTCGTTCCGCGCATGGGCGCGTTCGCCGGCGAGACCGGGATCCTCGGAGCGATGCCGGCCTACGCCGCCACGAGCGGCCTCGGCTGCAAGCTCGTGACGCTCTTCCCGGGCAATCGCGACCGGCCCACGCACCAGGCACTAATCGCCCTGTTCGATCCCGAGACAGGGACGCCGGAGGCGCTCATGGACGGGACGTACATCACCGCGGTGCGCACGGCCGCCGCGGCGGCGCTGGCGACGCGCCTGCTGGCGCGCCCGGACGCGCGCGTGCTCGCGATCCTCGGCACCGGCGTCCAGTCCCGCTCGGCGCAGGAGATGTTCCCGCGCGTCCACGACTTCGCGGAGGTGCGAATCGCAGGCCGCGGCGAGTTCGAGGAGGCCGTTCGCGGCGCCGACGTCGTCCACGCGACGACAGCGTCCGCCGAGCCTGTGGTCCGGTACGAGTGGCTGAGCCCGGGGACGCACGTCAGCTCCGTCGGGTACGGGGCCGGCGGCTCGGAGCTGGACCCGGCGATCGTGGAGCGCGCGGACGTCGTCGCGGTGGAGCAGCGCGACTCGGCCTTCGCGCCGCTTCCCGCCGGCGCTCCGGAGCTCGACCCCCGCGGCCGGGAGGGCGTGGTGGAGCTCGGCGAGATCGTCGCCGGCACTGCCCCCGGCCGAACCTCGGAGGATCAGATCACCCTGTACAAATCGGTCGGCGTCGCCGTCCAGGACCTTGCCGCCGCGGCGCTCGTGCTTCGCGCCGCACGCGAACGCGGCGCCGGCCTCGAGATTGAGCTGGAGGAGATCAACGTATGAGCAGCAACGACTTCAAGCCCGGTCTCGAGGGCATCGTCGCGGTCGAGACCGAGATCATGGAGCCCGACCGCGAGGGGGGAACGCTCCGCTACCGCGGCGTCGACGTCGAGCCGCTGATCGGCAAGTACCCGTACGAGAACGTGTGGGGCCTGCTCGTGGACGACGACATCGAGTCGCGCATGCCTCTTCCCGAGCCCTTCGATCCGGTGGGCATCACCGGCCATGCACCGGCCGACCTGCAGGCGCAGACGGCGCGTCTCTCCGGACTCTGGGGGCTCGGCAAGCTGAACGAGATCTCCGACGAGCAGGCGCGCGAGGACCTCGGGCGGATCTCCGGCCAGATGATGTCGATCGTCGCCCGCTCGGCCCGGCTGGCCGACGGCCACGAGGACGAGGTTCCTGCCGAGACCGTCGAGCAGGGGCAGACCGCGGCGGAGCGATTCCTGCTCCAGTGGCGTGGAGAGGCCGATCCCAAGGCGGTCAAGGCGATCGACACCTACTGGATCTGCACGGCCGAGCACGGTCTGAACGCGTCGACCTTCACGGCGCGGGTCGTCGCCTCGACCGGCGCCGACTGCGGCGCCGCCCTGTCGGCTGCCGTCGGCGCGCTCTCCGGCCCGCTCCACGGCGGTGCGCCCGCCTACGTGAAGCCGATGCTGGACGAGGTCGACGCGATGGGCGATCCAGAGACGTGGGTGCGGGACACACTCGACTCCGGCAAGCGGATTATGGGCTTCGGCCACCGCGTCTACCGCGCCGAGGACCCTCGCTCCCGGATTCTCAAGCAAACCGCGCGCGAGCTCGGCTCACCGCAGATCCAGATCGCCGAGAAGCTCGAGGAGGCGGCGCTCGCGGAGCTCGAGCGGCGCAAGCCGGACCGCCCGCTTCGGACCAACGTCGAGTACTACTCCGCGCTCGTCCTCGACGTTGCCGAGGTTCCGCCGCCGCTCGCGCCCGCGATGTTCGCGTGCTCGCGCGTCGCCGGCTGGTCGGCGCACATCCTCGAGCAGAAGCGCACAGGACGGCTGTTCCGGCCTTCGGCACGTTACGTCGGCCCGGGAGCGCGCTCGCTGCAGGAGGTCTAGAGATGCGGCCGATCGCCGTCGTTGTGGTTTCCGTGCTGGCAGCCGGGATGCTCGCGGCGTGCGGCGACACGAAACAGAAGGCGACGGAAGGAGGCCCGGTCCTGGCCTCCGCTCAGATCAGGAGCGCATACGAGACGTTCTTCTCCGGCAAGACCTCGATCCCCGACCGCGTCGCCGTGCTGCAGAACGGCCCGAAGTTCAAGGCGGTGGTCGCGAGCTTCGCGAATAATCCGCTCGCGAAGAACGTCAGCGTGAAGGTCGACAAGGTTGGCTCCATAGCGCTTCAAGGCGGCACGGGCACCGCCGGAGTCGTCTACACCGTGAAGCTCGGGGGGACGGCTCTCCCGACGCAGAAGGGCACCGCGGTGCTGGAGAACGGCCACTGGAAGGTCGGCAGCGCCAGCCTGTGCAAGCTGGTCGCGCTCGGCGGCACAACCCCGGTCGTCTGCCTCTACAAGAAGTCGTAACTTCTCCTGATGAGCGCGATCGCCGCGTTGCGGCAAGGTCACGCCCGCGGAGCGGCTCTCGCGGCCGTCTGCGCGATCCTCTTCATCACCTTCCTCGACAACACGATCGTCAGCGTCGCGCTCGCGGACATCCAGTCGTCGCTCAGCGTCAGCGTCAGCGGCCTGCAGTGGATCATCGACGGCTACCTGCTCGCGTTCGCCGCGCTCATGCTCACGGGCGGGACGCTCGGCGACCTGTTCGGGCGGAAGAAGGTGATGCTCGCGGGCGTCGCGATCTTCTGCGCCGGCTCGATCGTGGCCGCGCTCGCCACCACGTCGGGCGTCCTCATCGCCGGCCGGATCGTGATGGGAGTCGGTGCGGCGGGCTCGGAGCCGGGCACGCTCTCGCTGATCCGCCACATCTATCCGGAGCGGCGGGAGCGGGCGCTCGCACTCGGTGTCTGGGCTGCCGTCTCGGGGCTCGCGCTCTCGCTTGGCCCGGTGATCGGCGGCGTGCTTGTCGAGGGCGCCGGCTGGCAGAGCATCTTCTGGTTCAGCCTCGGCTTCGGTGCGCTCGCGCTCGCCGTGGCAGCGGTGACGCTCACCGAGAGCAGGGACCCGGTAGGGCGACGGCTCGACGTGCCCGGCCTGGCCACGGGCGCCGCGGCGATCGTCGCCGCGACCTTCGCCGTCATCGGCGGCGAGAACCGCGGCTACGGGACGTGGTGGATCGACGGCCTCTTCGTGCTCGCCGCCCTTCTCACCGTGGCATTCGTGGAGATCGAGCGGAGGTCGCCCGACCCGGTGCTGAAGATCGAGTTCCTCCGCAACCCGACCTTTACCGCGGCGAACGTCGTCGCCTTCGCCACCAACCTCTCGGTCTTCTCAGTCTTCTTCTTCACCGCGCTCTACCTGCAGCTGATCACGAACTTCTCCGGCTACCAGATCGCGCTCGTGTTCACGTCGCTCGCCGTGGCGATGATCGTGTCCGGGCCGCTTGCCGGCTTCTGGACGGCGCGCGTCGGCCCGCGACTGCCGATGGTGCTCGGCTGCCTGCTCGCCGGCGTCGGCCTCCTGCTCGTCGACCGGCAGCTCACCGCGACGACGAGCGTGTCCGCTCTCGCCTGGCCGCTTGCGATCGCGGGGCTCGGGTTCGGGATCGCCCTCGTCACGATGACTCAGTCGGTGCTCACGCTTGTCCCGCCAGAGCAGTCGGGCATGGCCGCCTCGACCGTGAACACGAGTCGCGAGCTCGGCGGCGTCTTCGGGGTCGCCGTCCTCGGCGCCGTCGTCAACGCCCAGCTCACGAGCGGCCTGACCGAGAAGCTCGTGAAGCTCGGCATTCCGGTCCAGTTCCGGGAGATCGTGGTCCGGTTCGTAACGACCGGTGGCAACATCACCGACGTCGAGAACAGCCCGGCGGTGAGAGGGCACGGGAAGATCGTCGCCAAGGTGCTTGTGGCCGCCGAGAACTCTGCGGGTCACGGCGTCCACCTCGCACTGCAGATCGCAGCCGGGATCGTCCTCGCCGCGGCCGTCGTCGCCGCCTTCGCCGCACGGCATAGGGTTGCGCGTTAGTGGCACGGGCGGTTCTCATCGGCGGCACAGGCCAGATCGGCCGCGCCGCGGCGCGCGCTCTGGCGGCGGACGGCTGGGACGTCGTGGCCGTCTCGCGTTCCGGCACGCTCCCCGACGGGCTCGCCGAGCTCGGGGTCGAGGCGGCCGTCGCCGACCGTGCGGACGACGCGCAGCTTCGGGCGGTGCTCGGCGACGGTGCGGACGTCGTCCTCGACACCGTCGCGTTCAACCGCGAGCACGGCGACCAGCTCAACGGCCTCGCTGGGCTCGTCGGCTCGCTCGTCGTCATCTCGAGCGCTTCCGTCTATGCCGACGACGAGGGCCGCGCGCTCGACGGGGAGGGCGAGATGCCGCAGCTCCCCGTTCCGATCCCGGAGACCCAGCGGACGGCCGAACCCGGCGACGCGACGTACTCCACGCAGAAGGCCGAGCTCGAGCAGACGCTGCTCGAAGGACCGTTGCCCTCGACCCTCGTCCGCGCGTGCGCGATCCACGGGCCTGGCGCGAAGCTGCCGCGGGAGCTCTTCTTCGTCAAGCGCGCGGTCGACGGCCGTCGCCGCGTCGCGCTCGCCTTGAACGGCGAGAGCCGCTTTCACACGACCTCGGTCGCGAATCTCGCGGAGCTGATCCGGCTCGCCGCCGCGCAGCCGGGGAACCGGCCGCTCAACGCCGGCGACCCGGAGCCGCCGACGACCCTCGAGATCTGCCGCGCGATCGGAGACGCGCTCGACCACGAGTTCGAGCCGGTGCTGTTCCCTGAGGACTCCGAGGAGCGGCCCGGGCTCGACAACCCGTGGGCGGTGCCTAGACCGTTGGTTGTCTCCATGGCGGCGGCGGAGGAGCAGCTCGGCTACCGGCCCGTGACGACCTACCCCGAGGCGGTACCCGAGACGTGCGCCTGGCTCGTCGCTGAGCTCGAAGGCGGACGCAGCTGGGACGGGACCTATCTCGAAGGGATGCTGGACTACGCGGCCGAGGACGAAGCTCTGGCCTCGCGAGGATGATCGACGCCGACGAGTACCGCGGCCGCTTCCCGATCCTCTCCACCTGCACGTACCTGATCAACCACTCGCTCGCTGCCATGCCCGCAGCGGCCGAGGACAACCTCCGCGAGTACGCGCGCACCTGGCGCGAGCGCGGGATCCGGGCATGGGCCGAGGGGTGGTGGGAGATGCCGATCACCGTCGGCGACCAGCTCGGCCGGATCCTCGGCGCGCCTCCCGGCTCGATCGTGATGCACCAGAACGTGACCGTCGCCGAGGCGATCGTCCTCTCGTGCTTTCCGAGCCCGGGCGAGCGGAACCGGATCGTCTACGAGGAGGCGAACTTCCCCTCGGTGCGCTACCTCTACCAGGCGCAGCCGGGGCTCGAGGTCATCGCGGTCGAGGACGGCGCCGCGATCGTCGACGCCCTCGACGAGCGGACTCTGCTCGTCCCGATCAGCCACGTCCTGTTCAAGAACGGCGAGATTCAGGACGTCGAGCCGATCGTCCGCCGCGCGCACGAGGTCGGTGCGCACGTGGTGCTCGACTGCTACCAGTCGGCAGGCGTCGTCCCGTTCGACCTGACCGGACTCGGCGTCGACTTCGCCGCCGGCGGCAGCGTCAAGTGGCTCTGCGGCGGGCCCGGCGCCGGCTGGCTCTACGTGCGGCCGGACCTCTCGGACCGGCTCGAGCCGACGCTGGTCGGCTGGCAGGCCCACGCGCGGCCGTTCGCCTTCGAGCCGGAGCTCGAGTACGCCGCCGGGGCGAGCCGCTTTCTCACGGGGACGCCGAATGTCCCGGCGCTCTATGCGGCGACCGCCGGCTATGACGTGATCGAGGAGGTCGGCGTGCAGCCGATCCGCGAACGCTCGCTCGCGCTGACGCAGCTCCTGATCGAGCTCGCCGACCAGGCTGGGCTCGAGGTCGTCTCGCCGCGCGAGCCGGAACGGCGGGGCGGCACCGTCACCGTCTCGACGCCCGACCACGCAGCCTGCCACCGCGAGCTCGGCGAACGCGGGATCATCTGTGACTTCCGCCCTGACCCCGTTGGGGGAGTCAGGCTCGGCCCGCACTTCTTCAACACGGAGGACGAGGTGCGGCACGCCGTCTCCGAGCTGGCCGACATCGTCGCGACGCGCGCGTACGAGCGGCACCTCGGCGCGGCCTCCCTCTATTGAGGGAAGAGCTGCTACTAATCGCGAGCCGATGAAAGGGATCGTGCGGCTCGTTGTTGCGGTGATCGCGGTCGTTGGCCTCGGCGCGCTCGGCGCCGGGTCCGGTGTTGCGCGCTCGACGCAGGCGACGGTCGGCGTCTATCCGTCGGGGACGACCTTCGAAGCTTCCTCGGCGGCCCCGGGCCACGCTTCCACCTCCGTCTCGCTCGCGATGCCGATCGGCGGCGTCGACGACTCGACGATTCTCGTTCGCGGGGCGCAGCGGGTCGCGATCCGGCTGGCGTCCATCGACGCGCCGATTCAGCTGAGGTTCTTCTTCGCCCACTTCGTCTCGGTGGCCGGGAAAGCCGTGCCCGACGCGCTCATGCCCTGGGACGGCTCCGCGCGCGCGACCGAGCATACGAATCAGCCGCTCTGGCTCCAGGTGACCGTCCCCTACGCGACCCCCGCGGGCACCTACACGGCCTCGGTCGACGTCGTCGCCGACGGCACCGTGACCACCGTCCCCATCGCCGTCACCGTCGCCCCCGTCACGCTGCCGCTACAGAACCAGGTGTCGGGGAGCTTGCTCACGGCCTTCAACTTCTCCCCGCAGTCCTACGGCGCGAAGGTGAGCCAGCTTTACGGCGTCTCGCCGCAGGACTCGCTTGCGGAGCTCTTCCGCTTCTTCGCCTCCTACCGGCTGTCTCCGAACAACTGGGGTTACGGCAATCCACGCGATGCCTCCGGCTATACGAGGGCGCGCCAATGGTGGCTGGACAAGTCGTCGCAGATGGTCACGGCCGCCGGCGAGCCGCGGCAGTTCGCCTCGATGTGGATCCCAGTCTCGAACAACCGCTGGAGTCCGAGCACCTACGTCGGCAACATGTCGCCGTTCAAGCCCCAGCGGTGGTGCGGCTACCTCCGCTCGGTGCGAAACTTCTGGCAGAAGCACGGCTGGCTCGCCTCCTATCCGTACGTGTGGGGGATGGACGAGCCCGGGCTGACGCGCTACCGGATCGTCGCTCGGCAGGCCAAGGAGGCGCACGCATGCTTCGCCGGCAGCAACGTGATCGTCACTGGGCGGCCGACCGCCGAGAACCGCTTCCTCTGGAACGGCGGCAAGGACGATGTCGACGCGTGGGTGGTTCTGGCCAGCCGCTACTACGGCCAGTACACAAACCCGTCACAGTCGCGGCGCGGGGGCTCGCACGCGACGCAGAACCTGCGCCTGATCAACGCGGCGCGGCGCCGCGGCAAGCAAGTCTGGGCCTACACGTACGACGCCGCCTCCCACTCGACCCCGGGCTTCACCGCGGCGGAGCCTCTCTCCGATCCGCGGCTTTTCGTCGACTGGGAGGCGCTCGAGGGGCTCACCGGTCTCCTCTACGGTCAGGGCACGACGACCTACCCGACCAAGGGCAACCCGCTCGTCTCGAACGACAAGGAGAAGGGCTCCTTCGCCCTCATCTATCCGGGCAAGGACCAGCCGATCCCGAGCGCGAGGCTCGAGGTGCTGCGCGAGGGGATCGAGGACTGGGAGGTCCTGAACGTCGTCCGCAAGAAGCACGGCGATGCCGCGGTGCGCCGCCTTCTTTCCGCCCTCTTCTCGACCACGTCTGCAGGCGCCAAGCTCGGCTGCACGATCGGTTGCCAGCTCAAGACATCGACGCCGTACTCCTGGCCCACGTGGTCGCACGGCGCGAGCACGCCTGCTCAGGTAGCGCAGATGCGCGCCGCTGCGCTGCGGGCCGCCTCCTCCTAGACCAGCTCGAGAAGCTGCGCAGCGTAGGCCGGCGCGGTCGGCTCGTCATCGTGGCGGAAGTAGACGTACACCGGCTCGCGTAGCGCGGCCACCATGGCCGCAAACGCGGCGTCGGGCGCTTCGCGGCGGCGCAGGTAGCGGAACGGCGCCGGATGCTCGACGTCGTCCACGCGGACCGCGCCCGCCTCGGCGAGCCGCGCCTCGATGCCGTCCCAGGACGGGTGCTCCAGGTCGAAGGCGAGCCGCAGCGACGGATCGAGCGAGCCGAGCAGGAGCTCGAGCGCTCCCTCGTCCCGTGCCTTCTTCAGCGAGATCCGGATCGGCCCCAGGCGGTCTCCGAGCCGGCGCACGCGCGCCTCGAACTCGTCGTACCCGCCGCGCCGGTCGCCGGGGAGCTTCGGCGCGAACTCGAATCCGTCCGGCACCTGCTCGGCCCAGCGCCGGAACTGCTCCTCCGCGGGCAGCCGGTAGCCGGTCGTGTTCAGCTCGACCGTCGAGAAGCGCTCCGCGTAGAAGGCGAGAAACCCGGACGGATCGAGCCCGGGCGGATAGAAGCCGGGCCGCCAGGTCGGGTACGACCAGCCCGAGGTGCCGACGCGGACGTCTACGGCGCCGTGCGGTCGTTCGCGACGAATGCCTCGTAGGTCACGGGCATCCTCTCCGCGAGGAACGACTCGACCGCCTCTGCATAGCGCCGGATCTCGCGCTGCGCGGTCTCCGCGGCGCGCAGGGAGACGAAGTTCATCAGCGCCCGCGCGTTCACCGTCCAGAAGAACTCCGTGTAGGCGCCGACGGGCAGCACACAGCGCGCAACCTCCCGTGCGACGCCGGCCTCCACCAGCTCCTCGTAGGCCGCGTACGCCGTCCGGTAGACGGACTCGAACGTCTCGCGGGTCGACTCGGCGAGCCCCGGCTCGACGGTCTCGAACGTGTAGGCGCCGGGCTTGCCGACCTGGCTGCGCACATCCTCGGGCGCCGGGACGTAGAACTCGT
>DASQCM010000043.1:0-2812 GCA_035634675.1 Gaiellaceae bacterium | reverse complement strand
CGCCCGGGCAGATCGCCGACGCTGCGATCGACGCCGCCCGCGCGGGCGCCGCGGTGGCGCACATCCACGTCCGCGACCCCGACACGGGCCGCGGCGCACGGGATCCCGCGCTCTACCGCGCGGTCGTCGAGCAGATTCGGGCGTCGGACGTCGACGTCGTCCTCAACCTCACCGCCGGGATGGGCGGCGACCTCGTCCTGGGCGGCGAAGACGCGCCGCTCCCTCCGGACCCCGCCGGCACGGACATGGCCGGTGCGGCCGAGCGGCTCGCCCACGTCGAGGAACTGCGCCCGGAGATCTGCACCCTCGACTGCGGGACGATGAACTTCGCTGCCGGCGGCGACTACGTCATGGTCAACACGCCTGCGATGTTGCGCGCGATGGCGGCGCGAATCCGCGAGCTCGGCGTGCGACCCGAGCTCGAGGTCTTCGACACCGGCCACCTGGTCTTCGTGCACGAGCTGATGCGCGACGGGCTGATCGACGACCCGCCGCTGATCCAACTCTGCACGGGCATCCCGTACGGCGCGCCCGACGACCTCGGGACGCTGCTGGCGATGGTCAACCAGCTGCCTGAGAATGCCGTCTACTCCGCGTTCTCGATCGGGCGGATGGAGCTGCCGTTCGTCGCGGTCGCGCCGCTCGTTGGGGCGAACGTACGCGTCGGCCTCGAGGACAACCTCTATCTCTCGCGCGGGCGACTCGCGACGAACGGCGAGCTCGTTGCGCGTGCGGTCGAGATCCTCGAGCGAATGAACGTTCGCGTGCTCGGGCCGGAGGAGGTGCGGGAGAAGCTCGCGCTGCGGGTCGGTGTCCACTAGGCCGCAGTCGGTCGCTCTGCTCGGCGGTGGCGTGATCGGCGCCGGCTGGGCCGCGCGCTTCGTACTCAACGGCTGCGACGTCCGGCTCTACGACCCGGCGCCGGAGGCTGGCGTCCGCGCCCTCGGTGTTCTCGCGGACGCCCGGAAGGCGTTCGAGCAGTTGACTCTTGCGCCGCTGCCGCCGGAGGGAGAGCTCTGGATCGTCCGGTCGGTCGAGGACGCGGTCGCAGGTGTGGAGCTCGTGCAGGAGTCGGCGCCCGAGCGCGTCGGGCTGAAGCGCGGGCTGCTCGCCGAGGCGGACCGCGCGGCGCCGCCGGAGGCGCTCTTCTGCTCCTCCACGTCCGGGCTGCGGCCCAGCGAGCTGCAGGCCGAGATGGCGCGGCCGGAGCGATTCTGCGTCGCGCATCCGTTCAACCCGGTCTACCTGTTGCCGCTCGTCGAGCTCTGCGCGGGTGAGTGGACGGCGCCGGAGACCGTGGAGCGGGCGGCCGAGCTGTTCCGCTCGGTCGGCATGCAGCCGCTCGTCGTCCGCAGCGAGATCGACGGCTTCATCGCCGACCGGCTGCTCGAGGCGCTGTGGCGAGAAGCGCTCTGGCTCGTCAACGACGGCGTCGCCACGGTGGAGGAGGTCGACGATGCGATCCGCTACGGCGCCGGCCTGCGCTGGGCCTTCATGGGCACCTTCCTCACGTACCGGATCGCCGGCGGCGAGCAGGGGATGCGCCACTTCCTGCGCCAATTCGGCCCGGCGCTCGAGTGGCCGTGGACACACCTGACCGACGTCCCCGAGCTGACCGACGAGCTCGTGGAGACGATCGCCGCCCAGTCCGACGAGCAGACGAACGGGGTGCCCGCCCGCGAGCTCGAGCGGCTGCGCGACCAGGTGCTCGTCCGCATCCTCCAGGCGCTGCGCGCCGAGGAGACCGGCGCGGGCGCGACGCTCGCGGCATGGGAGCGCGGGCTGCTCGGTTCGGCCCCGCCGCTCGCCGTCGACGGCAACGGCGCGCCGCTCCGCCTACCCGCGCGACTGGTGCCGCCCGACTGGCTCGACTACAACGGCCACGTCCACGAGAGCCGCTACCTCGAGCTCTTCGCCGACGCGACGGACGTCTTGCTCGGCGCCGTCGGGGTCGATGCCGGCTATCTCGCGGCGGGCGGCAGCTACTTCAGCGTCGAGACGCACCTCTCCCACCTCCGGCAGCTCGCAGCGGGAGATCGCGTGTACGTGACGACCCAGGTGCTCGACTCGGACGAGAAGCGCCTCCACATCTTCCACGTCCTCCTTCGCGACGGCGAGGCGGAGCCGCTTGCGACCGCCGAGCAGATGCTCCTCCACGTCGACACCGAGAGCGGACACGCGGCGCCGTCCGCCGAACCCGTGTGCGATCGGGTCGCTGAGCTCACGCGGCGGCATGCCGAACTCCCGCGGCCCGAGCGCGCGGGTCGCTCGATCGGCGCCCGGTGACCCGCGATCTGAGGCCGCTCTTCGAGCCGGAGACTCTCGCCATCGTCGGCGTCTCCTCCGATCCCGCCAAGTGGGGCTACTGGTTCGCGCGGGACGCGGCCCGGGGCGCGCACCGCAGGCGCGTCTATCTCGTCGGCCGGAACGGCGGCGAGGTGCACGGGATGCGCGTCCATCGCTCGCTCGAAGAGCTGCCGGAGGCGCCCGAGCTCGTCGTCCTCAGCGTGCCAGCGAACGGGCTCGAGGAGGCGGTCGACGACTCGCTCGCAGCGGGCGCGCGGGCGCTCGTAGCGATCGCTGCGGGCTTCGCCGAGCTCGGGGAGGAAGGAGCCGCTCGCGAGCGGGCGCTCGTGGAGCGGGTGCGCGGAGCGGGAGCGGTCCTCGTGGGGCCGAACTGCCTCGGCGTCTTCGACGGCCCGGGCGAGCTCCAGCTCGCGTCGACGCCGTTGCCGGCCGGGCCGGTCGGCCTCGTCTCCCAGAGCGGCAACGTCCTGCTCGAGATCGGACTGCTACTCGAGGACTACGGCCT
>DASQCM010000042.1:0-12513 GCA_035634675.1 Gaiellaceae bacterium | reverse complement strand
CTCGGCGAGCCGCTTCACGAGCTCCCGCTCCTCGGGCGCGAGCGGCACCGCCGGCTCGGCGGAGACGGCCGCATCGCCGGCGTTGCGCAGGATCCCCGCGATCCGCGCATGCGCGTACTGGACGTAGTAGACGGGGTTCTTCTGCGACCGTTCCGCCGCGAGGTCGACGTCGATGTCGATCGCCTGGTCGGGGCCGCGGTTGACGAGGTACCAGCGCGCAGCGTCGACGCCGATCTCGTCGAGGAACTCGTCGAGGAAGACGACATCGCCGCGGCGCTTCGAGATCTTGGCCTGCTCGCCGCCCCGAACGAGGTGGACGGGCTGATAGAGCAGCACCTCGACGCGCGCTGGGTCGTAACCGAGCATCCGAGCGACCGCCGCGTACCAGTTGCGCGTGCCGTGGTGGTCGGCCCCGAGGACGTACATCGCGAGGTCGAAGCCGCGGTCGAGCTTGTCGGCGAGGTACGGGACGTCGGCGGCCCGGTAGGTGGGCGTGCGGCTCTCGGAGCGGAGAAGGACGCGATCCTCTTCGTCGCCGTAGGCGGAGGAGCGCGCCCAGAGAGCGCCATCCTTCTCGTACGTGTCCAGACGCGGCAGGAGCTCGGGAAGGCGCTCCTCGACGACGCTCTGCTTCGCCCACGAGTCGAAATGGATGCGGAAACGCTCGAGCGTCGCCTCGATCGACTCGAGCATCGCCGGAACCGGGTCGCCCTCTACCTCGGCGACGTCGCGAACGTAGTCGCCGTGGTAGCCGTCCTCCGGAACGGGCTCCCCGCGCCGCACGGCCTCCACCGAGGCGCGGAACCGCTCCATCTGCCCGCCGGCGTCGTTGTAGTAGTACTCGCGCTCCACCTCGTTCCCCGCGAGCTCGAGCAGACGGGCGACGGAGTCGCCATACGCGCCGTTGCGGGCGTGCGAGACGAGTATCGGCCCCGTCGGGTTCGCTGACACCATCTCCACCTGCACGCGCTGGGGCGGCTCGGCGCCGCCGCTGCCGTACGCGGCGCCGTCGGCGAGGATCTCCCCGAGCGCGGCCGCGAACCAGTCGTCGCGGAGGAAGAGGTTGACGAAGCCCGGCCCCGCCACCTCCGCCCGCTCCACCGCGTCCAGGGTCGCGGCCGCCTGGGCGATCTCGTCCGCAATCTCCCGCGGTGGCCTTCGGCGAGCGCCGGCGAGCTGCAATGCGACGTTCGTGGCGTAGTCGCCGTATTCGGCCTCACTGGGACGCTCGAGCTCGAGCTCAGCTCCGGCCGCCGTGTCGAGCGCCGCCGCCAGTGACTGGACGGGATCAGCCGGCAACGGTCTGGTGCGGCCCGAAGAGGTCTTCCAGCGCCTGGATCTCGTCCGGAGAGCCGACGCCGATCAGGACGTCGCCGACCTCGAAGGGCGTGTCGGGCTCCGGCGTCGTGTCGAAGCTTCCATCCGGCTTCCGCAGCGCGACGACGAGCGCTCCCGTCTCGTGCCGGATCCGGAGCTCCCGGATCGTCCGTCCCGGCGCCGTGGACGTCTCGCGCACCTCGATCTCCGCGAGCTGGAGGTCCGGGCCGGTCGCCGTCGTCACCACGTCGAGGAACTCGGTCACCTGCGGCTTGAGCGCGAGGTTCGCCATCACCCGCCCCGCCGTCGTGTACGGGAGCACGACCCGATCTGCGCCGGCGAGCCGCAGCTTCCGCTCCGCGTCCGCGCCGGATGCCCGCGCCACGATCGTCAGCTCGGGACGAGCCGAGCGCGCCGAGAGGACGACGTAGAGGTTGTCGGCGTCCGAGTCCGAGGCTGCGACCAGGCCGCGGGCGCGCTCGAGACCGGCTTTCCTCAGGTTCTCGTCCCTCGTCGCGTCGCCCTCGAGCAGGAGTACCCCGTCCTCCTGCGCCGCCGCGATCGCGTCATCGTGGAAGTCGAGCACGACGTACGGCTCGTCGGCGGCTCGGAACTCCTCGGCGACCCTTCGGCCGACCCGGCCGTAGCCGCAGATGATGTAGTGGTCGCGCAGCTGCTCGATCGTCCGCTCCTTCCGCCGCTCTGCCAGCGCGCCCGAGACGACGCCGCCGGTGATCCCCTCGACGATAACCGCGCCCGCGTAGCCGATGATCGTCAGGCCGGCGGCGACGAGGAGAAGGGAGATGATGCGCGAGCCGTTGTTCGGGGGCACCGAGTCGAGCCCGGTGAGCGTGACCGTGACTCCGGAGCGATAGAGCGACTGGAACCATGACTCGTGCAGCGTCTGGTGGAAGCCGATCGTGCCGGCGAGGAGCGTGGCCGCGACGACTGCGAGCAGCCAGCCGATCCGCCTCGGGCGAACGTTCTCGGACACGGCCCTAGTATGTGGCCATGGAAGACGAAGAGCTCGACCTACCCGAGCCGGAGCCGGGCTCCGACGAGCGCAGGCTGAACATCCAGATGCCCGCCGAGCTGATCGGCGGGACGTACGCGAACTTCGCGAACGTCAGCTTCTCGCAGTACGAGTTCACGCTGACCTTTGCCCGGATCGAGCACGAGGTCGAGCAGGGAGACGTGCCGGGGGCGGTCGTTGCCAGGGTGAACGCGTCGCCGATCTTCATTCCCGAGCTGATCGCCGCGCTGCAGGACTCGTGGTCGAAGTACGTGACGCGCGAGGGCATCCGGAACCTCCCCGAGGCGCCTGGACACCAGGCCACGGACGAGCCCGAGACCTGACGCTCTCTCTCGCGCCGTCATACGCGGTCCTCTGCGCGGTGCAGGCCGCGACCGTGGCGGCGCCGGCACGGCAAGCGCGGACTCGCGGACGGAGCTGGCTCTGGGTCGCGGTGCCGGCCGCGCTGCTCGGCGGGGGCGTCCTAATCATCGACCTCGTCCCCCGTGGACCGCATGCGCTCGCACTCCTGGCGACGTTCGGCACGCCTGTGCTGGCGGCCACGGGCGGGCTGTTCCGGGGCAGCTCCCGCTGGTGGCTCTGGCCGCCGGTCGCCGCGGCGCTCTGGATCACGGCCTGGCTCGCGCACGGCCTCGTCCAGGATGCCGCCGGCGTCTCGCTAATCGCGGGGGCCTGTCTCGCGGCCGCCTCCGCCGCTGCCGCGGTCGCGCCCGCGTGGTCGATCAAGGTCGGTCTCGTGGCTCTCGCCGCGCTCGACGTTGTCCTCGTCTGGGGTACGACGGGCGTGCAGGAGGCGACGAACGCGCTTCAAGGCGTCGCACTCCCCCACGCCGCCGGCACGCCGCTGCCGAGCCTTCAGCAGGCGACCTTCGGCTCCGCCGTCATGGGCTGGCTCGACCTGCTCGCCCCCGCGCTGCTCGGCGTCGTCGTGGCGGGCCGGCAGAAGCTCGGCGCCGCAGCGGTGACCGGCGTCGCCGCGGGACTGTGGGGGCTGCTGCTCTTCGTCACCTCCGAGGTGGCGGCGACTGTGCCCGTGCTCGCAGGACTAGCGTACGCCGCTGCCGATGCGCGTCGCGGTCGTCTCCGACATCCACTCGAACCTGCACGCGCTGGAGGCGGTCCTCGCAGCGATCGAGGCGGAGGCGCCTGACGAGCTCTGGTGCCTCGGCGACCTCGTCGGCTACGGGCCGCGGCCGAACGAGTGCTGCGCGTTGGTCGCGGACCGCGCGGAAGTCTGTCTCGCGGGCAACCACGACCTGGGCGTCCTCGGGACGATCGATCTCGTGGAGTTCGGCGGAGAAGCCGGGATCGCAGCCCGCTGGACGCGCGACGTGCTCGACCCGGAGGCGCGCGCGCTCCTCGAACCGCTCGAGCCCCAGGGCACCGCGCACGGCGTCGCCCTCTACCATGGGTCGGCCCGCGACCCGGTCTGGGAGTACGTCCTCAGCGACGAGGCCGCGCTCGCGACGATCGAGATTGCAGGCTCTCCGCTCGTCCTCGTCGGACACAGCCATGTCGCGCTTCGCGTCGTCCGGTCTGAGAACGGCGACCTCGACGGAGGCCTCGCCGCAGCAGGCACCGAGCTCGAGCTCGCGGACGTACAGGCGCTACTCAACCCCGGCTCCGTCGGCCAGCCGCGCGACGGCGACCCACGCGCGGCCTATCTCGTGCTCGACCTGGACGCTCGACGCGCGAGCTTCCGCCGCGTCGAGTACGACATCGAGCAGACTCAGCGTGAGATCCGCGAAGCCGGCTTGCCGGAGTTGCTCGCGGCGCGTCTAGAGCTCGGGCAGTGAGCGCCTAAGCCGAGACGGGCAGGATCGGCGGCGCGAGCACCGGACCGCCAGCTGAAGCCGCCGGGGCAGGCTCGGGAACCGCGGTCGCGGCGGCGGGCTCGGGGAAGAGCTCGATCCCCTCCTGGGCGAGGGCGAGCTGGACGTCCTCGCGGGCCTTCCAGATCCGCCACTTGACGGTGGCGAGCGTGACCTCGAGCGAGTCGGCGATCTCGCTGTACGAGAGGCCGACGACGTCGCGGAGGAGGAGCGCCATCTTCAGGTCGACGCTGAGCCGCTCGACCGCGCGCCAGACGGCGTCGATAGCCTCGAGCCGCTCGAACGGCGCGTCGAGAACCTCGAGCGGCGGGATGTCGTCGAGATCGACGACCGCCCGCGGCCGGCGCTCGGTCGCGCGAAGCTCGTCGAGCACGCGGTTCTTCGTGACCTGGAAGAGCCACGTCGTGAACTTCGAGCGGAGCGAGAAGCGTGGCAGCCCCTGGTAGACCCGCAGGAAGACCTCCTGCGTGAGATCCTCGGCGAGCGACCGGTCGCCCACCATCCGCAGAACGTAGTTGTAGACCGGCACCTGGTACGTGCGGACGATGATCGAGAAGGCGCGTTCGTCGCCTCGCTGCGCCTTCCGCAGGACGCCGTGTTCAGGCTGGGGCAGCGACAAGGTGCAGCAGTATAGACCGAATTGTCACGTTTCAAAAAGATCTGTTTGGGTCATGTTTGGAGGCGCCCGGAGCCCCAGCAGGGAGAGCACCGTCGGAGCGACCTCGGCGAGCTTGCCGTCGCGCAAACGTACGCCCGGAGCGGTGAGAATCACCGGAACCGGGTTCGTCGTGTGGGCCGTGTGGGGGCTGACGCCGTCCTCTTGAAGCAGGGTCTCGGCGTTGCCGTGATCGGCGATAACGAGTGAGACGCCGCCGGCCCGCTCGACCGCGTCCACGACGCGACCGAGACACGCATCTGCCGTCTCGACCGCTTCGACGACGGCCGGAATCACGCCTGTGTGGCCGACCATGTCGGGGTTCGCGAAGTTGACGACCACGAAGCCGTAGCCATCATCGTCTACGGCTCGGACAACACGGTCGGCCAGCTCCGGCGCCGACATCTCCGGCTTGTGGTCGTAGCTCGGCACGTCCCGCGGCGAGTCGACGAGGATCCGGTCCTCACCGGGAAACGCCTCCTCTCGCCCTCCGTCGAGGAAGTACGTCACGTGGGCGTACTTCTCCGTCTCGGCTGCATGGAGTTGGCGAACGCTGTGCTCAGAGAGCACCTGGGCGAGCGTGTTCTCGACGACGTGCTCCGGGAAGGCAACCGGGAAGTCGAAGTCGTCGCGATAGCGCGTCATGGTCGTCAGGTCGACGCCGAGGTCGCCGAGCTTCTCCGACAGTTGCCGCGCCCGGTCTGGACGGAAGTTGAAGAAGATCGCCGTGTCCCGCGCGGGATCGAGGCGCGGCCGCTCGTCGATGACGACCGGCTCGATGAACTCGTCGGTGACCCCCCGGTCGTAGCTCGCCTGAACCGCGGCAACCGGATCGTCCGCGTGCGCGCCGACGCCGTCGACGATCGCGCGGAGCGCGCGCTCCGTGCGATCCCAGCGCTTGTCACGGTCCATCGCGTAGTACCGGCCGACGACGGTCGCGATGCGGTCGACCGGCAGCTCGGCAAGGTCGTGCACCGCCGAGTTGGGCGACACGTCGCGACCATCGGTGAATGCGTGGATCCATGTCTTCTCCGGCGCGAATTCGAGCAGAGCCTGGAGGTGCTCGATGTGCGAATGCACGCCGCCGTGGGAGACCAGTCCGAGCAAGTGGACGCGTTCCCCGCGCTCGAACGCGCCGCGCAGGGCCTCGTTCTCGAAGAGCTCGCCGCTCTCGATCGCCGCGTTCACGCGCACGAGGTCCTGGAAGAGGATCCGGCCGGAGCCGATCGTCAGGTGCCCGACCTCGGAGTTGCCCATCTGCCCGTGGGGCAGCCCCACCGCCTCCCCGGAGGCCGCGAGCTGCGCGTGCGGGTAGTCGCGCCACAGCCGGCCGAAGACGGGCGTGTCGGCCAGCTCGATCGCGTTGCCGGGGCCGGGCGGCGCGATCCCCCACCCGTCGAGGATGACGAGGGCTACGAGGGGATACGTGCGGCCGTCTCGCATATCGCCTTGAACGAGTCGACGTCGAGGGATGCGCCGCCGACGAGGGCGCCGTCGACGTCCGGCTGTGCGAGCAGCGTTCCCGCGTTGTCCGGCTTCACGGAGCCGCCGTACAGGACCGGGGCGTCGACGATCGACTTGATGAAGGCGTGCGCCTCCTGCGCGATCTCGGGCGTCGCGGTGTGACCCGTCCCGATCGCCCACACCGGCTCGTATGCGAGCACGAGATCCGGGTGCGGCTCGACGACGGAGAGCTGTCTGCGGAGCACGGTCTCGGTCTTGCCGCCGCGTCGTTCTTCGATCGTCTCGCCGACGCAGACGACGACCCGCAGCCCGGCCGCCAGCGCGCCCCGCAGCCGGAGGCCGACGGTCTCGTCGCTCTCGCCGAAGTACTGCCGGCGCTCCGAGTGCCCCACGAGGGAGCCGGCGACACCGAGATCGACGAGCATCGTCGGCGAGATCTCGCCCGTGTACGCGCCTTCCTTGGCCCAGTGAACGTTCTGCGCGTACGTCGTCAGCCCGGCGTCGACGCACTCGCGGAGCTTCGTGAACGGTGGGCAGACGATCGCGTCGAGGTCTGCCAGCGCCGCCGGATCCGGGCCCTGAAACATCTTCCAGTTGCCGACGATGATCACGACGGGATCACCGCCACGCCGGGCAGCTCCTTGCCCTCCAGCAGCTCGAGGCTCGCGCCGCCGCCCGTCGAGACCCACGAGACCATGTCCGCCAGGCCGAGCTCGTTCAGCGCCCGTACGGAGTCGGCGCCGCCGACGACCGAGAACGCGTCCTGGTTCGCCGCAACCGCCTGGGCGACGGCCCTCGTCCCCTCAGCGAAGCTGTGCCACTCGAAGACGCCCATCGGCCCGTTCCAGAAGATCGTCCGGGCGTCCTCGATCGCCTCCACGAAGCGCGTCCGTGTCTCCGGGCCGATGTCGAGGCCCAGCCAGCCGTCGGGGAGCTCTTCGAACGCGTACACGCGCGGCTCGGCGTCGGCCGAGAACTCGGCCGCACCGACGACGTCGACCGGCAGCTCGACCTCGTAGTCGAGCGGGTTCTCGGTCCGCAGCTCCTCGGCCATCTTGCCGCCGACGACGACGATGTCGGCGCGGCCGCCGAGGTTGCGCAGGACGCCGAGCTTGTCCTCTACCTTGGCGCCGCCGGAGACGAGCACGAAGGGCCGCTGAACGTCGCCGAGCAGCCGCCCGAGATGCTCGAGCTCGGCCAGCATCAGCAGGCCGGCATAGGCGGGCAGCAGGTGGGCGACCGCCTCCGTCGAGGCATGCGCGCGGTGGGCCGAGCCGAAGGCGTCGTCGACGTAGAGGTCGCAGCCGTCGGCGAGCTCGCGCGCGAAGCGCTCGTCGTTCTTCGTCTCGCCGGGGTCGAAGCGCGTGTTCTCGAGCACATGCACGCGCTCGTCGGGTAGAAGCTCGTGCAGGCGCGCGGCGACGGGCGCCATCGCGTACTTCGTGCGGTCCTCCTCCGTCTTCGGCCGGCCGAGATGCGAGCAGACGCGCACGTCGGTGGCGTCCCGCTCGAGCAGGAGCTCGAGGGTCGGCAGCGAGGCGCGAATGCGCGTGTCGTCGGCGACGCGACCGCCCTCGAGCGGCACGTTCAGGTCGGAGCGGACCAGGACGGTCTTCCCCGCGACGTCGGCGTCGCGGACCGAGCGTGGCAGGCGCATCGCGGCTCCTACGCGCCGACCGCGGCCGGCAGGGTCGCGCCGATCTTCTCCACCAGGTCGACGAGGCGACAGCTGTAGCCCCACTCGTTGTCGTACCAGGAGAAGACCTTCACGAGGTTCCCGTTCGCCATAGTCAGGCCGCTGTCGAAGATCGAGGAGTACGACGAGTGGACGATGTCGGTGGAGACGATCGGCTCGTCGGTGTACTGGAGGATCCCCTCGAAGTCGCCCTTGTCGGCCAGCGACCGGAACAGCTCGTTGACCTCCTCGACCGTCGGCTCGCCCCCGACCTGGACGACGAGGTCGACGACCGAGCCGGTGGGCACGGGCGCGCGCATGGACATGCCGTCGACCTTCCCCTTCAGCTCGGGCAGGACGACCCCGATTGCGCGAGCGGCGCCCGTCGACGTCGGGATGAGGTTGATGGCGGCGGCGCGGGCGCGGCGGAGGTCCTTGTGCGGGAGGTCCAGGACGTGCTGGTCGTTCGTGTACGCGTGGATCGTCGTCATGAAGCCGCGCTCGATCCCGTACGCCTCGTGCAGGACCTTCGCAACCGGCGCGACGCAATTGGTCGTGCACGACGCATTCGAGACGATGTTGTGCTGCTCCGGGTCGTATTCGCGATCGTTGACTCCGAGGACGACGGTGAGGTCCGGATCGGTGGCCGGAGCGGAGATGACGACCTTCTTCGCACCTGCCTGGAGGTGCTTCTCGGCATCCGGCCGCTTCGTGAACAGCCCGGTCGACTCAATCGCGACGTCCACGCCGAGGTCGGCCCACGGCAACTCGGCGGGGTCCCGCTCGGACAGCAGCGTGATGTCGTGACCGCCGACGGTTATCGCGCCTTCGCCGGCCACGACCGGGACGTCGAGCACGCCGAGCACGGAGTCGTGCTTGAGCAGGTAGGCCATCGTCTTCGCGTCGCCGAGGTCGTTCGCGGCCACGATCTCGAAGTCGCCGCCCCGCTGCAGCTGGGCGCGGAGGAAGTTGCGGCCGATGCGGCCGAAGCCGTTGATCCCGACCCTGATCTTCGCCATCACGGAGCCTTTCTCGTCGTCGGTTGCCCACCGAGTCTAACCGGGCCGCTGCAGCGGAAATCGGGACCTTCCCGCAGTCCTCGCGCGGCTTCGACGCAGACGGCGGGCGGACCGGGAAGCTCCGAGGACGACCCTCCCGGTCCCTCACCCGCTCGAGACCTGGCAGCGGACGGGGTCTGAATCCACCGCCGGACGAGCAGGACCCGCCGGTTCGAGTATGCCTCCTGGGTTGTTGCCGCGCTAGAAGACTTGCAACGGATAACGAGGCAGTTCACGAACCCGAAAGCTCCTGCAAACGGCGAAGTCTCCGGTAGGCGCTCGCCTTCGACAATCCGGGCTTGCAGCGGCGGGCGAGCTCAGCGGTCGAGGCGGTCGGATGGCGGAGTCGGAGGAGTGCGATCTCCTGCAGATCGTCGGGTAGGGCGTCGAGATCGAGGCGGTGCAGGGCGGCGAGCTGCGCGTGCGCCGCGCGGCTCGTCCGAACGAGGTTGGCGTGATCGGCGTTCGCGAGCCGGTTCGCGTCGGCGCGGGTCGCGGCCAGCACGGCTTGCTCCTCGAGCGCGAGGACGAGGTCGACGGCACCCACGGCGACGAGGACGTCGGCGATGGCCTCCGTCCCCTTCGCGTAGGCCGTCGCGTGCGAGGCGCGATCCTGGACACGGAGCTCGGCGCCAAGACGCTCCGCAGCGCCCGCGAGATACCGGGCTCCTTCGGCCTCGGCGGTGCGGATCTCGAGGTGCGGGCCTCTCGGGCCGCTCAGCGTCCCCGAGCCGAGCAGGGCGCCGCGCAGGTAGGCGGCGGCACAGCAACGGCGGGCGACGACGCGCTGCGGTGGCCGGTCGAGCGGCCGGTGCGAGCGGTCGAGGACGCCGGCCCGGTTGAGGATCTCGTACGCGCTCTCCGAGCCCTCGACGTGGAGCTGGTAGCGCGTCGCCTGGTCGAACGCCCTGCGCCGGTAGGTGCGAATCTCGGAGGTCACTCCCAGCGAGCGCAGGAGCGCGAACGCGCGGCGGGCGACGGTCGAGCTCGAGACGTCGAGATGGACGTCGACGCTGCCCCGTCCGCGGAGATGTGCGCGGCCGGCGACGTGGAAGAGCCCGGAGAGCTCGGCGAGCCGGTCGCACTCGCGGGCAGGCGCGATCGCGGCAAGCTCCTCCCGGAGGTCGTCAGAGAGCACCGGCGTACCCCTCGAGGGCGAGCAGCCGCCGCTTGTAGTCGAGGCCGTAGGAGCCGTACGAGCCCAGGTCGCCGGCGCCGACGACACGGTGGCAGGGGACGAAGAGGCCGAGCCGGTTGCGGGCGCAGAAGCTGCCGGCCGCACGGGCGGCGCCGGGAGCGCCCGCGAGAGCTGCGAGCTCGCCGTAGGAAACCGCCTCGCCGCGGGGAACCGCACGAAGCGCAACGGCGCACCGGTCGAAGAAGGAGGTCTCGTAGTCGAGGTCGACCGGCACGTCCTCGAGCGGAACCCGCTCGCCCTCGAAGTAGTCCTGCAGCAGTTGCACGACTTCCGCGACGAAGCCTCGACTTCTGCTCGACGGTTTCCGTGATACGACAGGCCCGAGCCCCGGGTGGGTGGGGGTTTGGGATGGGTCCAGGTGACGCGGCCAGGGCAGCTCGCTCCATGTGACGCGCTCGTCCACGACGACGAGCCCCCCCAGGCCCCAGCCTTCGACCTCATAGGCGACCTGCGTCACCGCCACGACCCTGAATCCTAGAATCGTCACATGAGCTCCCACGGCATCTTCCGCGTTCCCGAGCCGCACAACGAGCCTGTCCTTGGCTACGAGCCCGGCAGCCGCGAACGCGAAGAGCTCCTGCTCCGGCTCAACGAGCTGTCCGAGCAGCGGCTCGACATCCCACTCGTCATCGGCGGGGAGGACGTCCAGACCGGCGACACCTTCGAAGCGGTCATGCCGCACAAGCGCGCACACGTGCTCGGGGACGTCCACAAGGGCGGCGCGCCCGAGGTCGAGAAGGCGATCACCGCCGCCGCGGACGCGTGGGAGGACTGGTCGCGCACGCCGTGGGAGGATCGTGCCGCGGTCATTCTCCGCGCCGCCGAGCTCCTCGCCGGCCCCTGGCGCCAGACGCTGAACGCCGCGACGATGCTCGGCCAGTCGAAGACCGCGCACCAGGCCGAGATCGACTCCGCGTGCGAGCTCATCGACTTCTGGCGCTTCAACGTCAAGTACATGACCCGCATCTACGAGGAGCAGCCGATCTCCTCGCCCGGTGTCTGGAACCGCCTCGAGTACCGGCCGCTCGAGGGCTTCGTCTTCGCCGTCACGCCGTTCAACTTCACGGCAATCGCCGGGAACCTCCCCACCTCGGCCGCGCTTATGGGCAACACCGTCGTCTGGAAGCCCGCCTCGACCGCGGCCGTCAGCGCGCACTTCCTCATGAAGCTCTGGGAAGAGGCCGGGCTCCCGCCGGGCGTGATCAATCTCGTCTACGGCTCCGGCGCCGCTGTCGGCGATCCGACTCTCGCGAGCGAGCATCTCGCCGGCATCCACTTCACCGGGTCGACGCCGGTCTTCCAGGGAATGTGGAAGACGGTCGGCGACAACATCGCGGGCTACCGCAATTACCCGAGGATCGTCGGCGAGACAGGCGGCAAGGACTTCATCGTCGCCCACCCGAGCGCCGACGCCGAGGCGGTCGCCACCGCCATTCTCCGCGGCTCCTTCGAGTACCAAGGTCAGAAGTGCTCCGCAGCCTCCCGCGTCTTCGCGCCCGCGAGCCTCTGGCCTCAGGTACGCGACCAGGTCGTGGACGAGATCGGCGACATGAAGATGGGGGACGTCGCCGACTTCTCGAACTTCGTCGGAGCCGTCATCGACGCAGGCTCGTTCGCGACCCAGAAAGAGGCGATCGAGGAGGCCAAGGCGTCCGGCGGGACGGCGCAGGTGATCGCCGGCGGCAACTACGACGACAGCGACGGCTGGTTCGTTGAGCCGACCGTGATCGAGACGTCCGACCCGAACTTCCGCACGATGAGGGACGAGCTGTTCGGCCCCGTCGTCACCGCCTTCGTCTACGACGACTCGCGCTACGAGGACACCCTCGATCTGATCGACAAGGGGACGACCTACGGGCTCACGGGTGCCGTGTTCGCGCGCGATCTCGACGCGATCGAGGAGACGCAGGACCGGCTTCGCTATGCGGCCGGCAACTTCTACGTCAACGACAAGCCGACCGGAGCCGTGGTCGGCCAGCAGCCGTTCGGCGGTGCCCGTGCCTCCGGCACGAACGACAAGGCGGGCTCGATGTGGAACCTGATCCGCTGGGTCAGCCCGCGCACGATCAAGGAGACGTTCGTGCCGCCGCGCGACTACCGCTACCCGTTCCTCGACGCGGACAGTTAGCTCCACTCGAAGACGACTGCGCCCACGGCTCGTGAGCCCACGTACGCCTTCACGATCCACATCCCGGGCGAGCTGAACATCAGGTAGCCGGTCATCTGCCAGCGCTGTCGGCGCATGTCGCGCAGCCGCACCTTCACTCCAAGGTCGCCAGTC
>DASQCM010000041.1:0-3878 GCA_035634675.1 Gaiellaceae bacterium | reverse complement strand
GGCGCGATTCCCGTGCTGAAGCAGGAGACGCACCTGCCCGTGATCGTCGACCCGTCCCATCCGGCGGGCCGCCGCGACCTGGTGCTGCCGCTCGCGCGGGCGGCCGTCGCGGCCGGCGCCGACGGGATCATCGTGGAGGTGCACCCGCGGCCGGAGGAGGCGCTGTGCGACGCCGCGCAGCAGATACCCACCTCCGAGTTCGGCGACTTCGCGGACGAGATCCGCGCGCTCGCGTCCCTCATGGGACGCACGATCGGCTAGTCACATGAGGATCGAGCCGGCCGTCTCGCTCGTCGGGCACGTCGTCGTGCCCGGTGACAAGTCGATCTCGCACCGCGCCGTCCTGATCGGGGCACTCGGCGAGGGGGAGACGCAGGTCAGTGGCTTCGGCCGCTCAGGCGACACGCAGGCCACCGTGGACGCTGTGCGGGGACTCGGCGTGGAGGTCGAGGACGTCGCGGACGACCAGCTCGTCGTGCACGGCGTCGGCCTGCGCGGTCTGCGGGCCGGCAGCGTCGACTGTGCGAACGCCGGCACCCTCATGCGGCTCCTCACCGGGGTCGTCGCGGGCCAGGAGGGCGAGTTCGTCCTCACCGGGGACGAATCCCTGACCCCACGGCCGATGGAGCGGGTCGCCGCGCCGCTGCGCAGGATGGGGGCGGAGGTCGAGACCACCGACGGTCACGCGCCGCTCACAGTGCGCGGCTCAGACGGGCTCCGCGGGATCGAGGTCGAGCCGGAGGTGGCGAGCGCGCAGGTGAAGTCCGCGATCCTCCTCGCCGGGCTGAACGCGAACGGGCCGACGACGGTTGTCGAGCGGATCCCGACCCGCGACCACACGGAGCTGATGCTCGAGGCGGCCGGGGCGCGGGTCCGGCGCAGCACGATCTCGGTGACGATCGAGCCCGCCGGAGCTCTGCGTCTCGGGGAGGTGGCCGTTCCCGGCGACTTCTCGTCCGCTGCGCCGCTCCTCGTCGCCGCCGCCCTCGTCCCGGGCAGCGATCTCACCATCCACGACCTGGGCGTAAATCCGCGCCGGACCGGGCTGCTCACCGTGCTCGAGCGGATGGGCGCCCGGGTCTCGGTCTTCGACCGGAGGCGAGAGGCCGGGGAGCCGGTCGCGTCGGTGCAGGTTCAGCCCGGCGAGCTCGTCGCAACCGAGATCGGAGCCGGGGAGGTGCCGGGCCTCGTCGACGAGCTGCCCCTGGTCGCCCTCCTCGCTTCCCACGCCCGCGGCGAGACTCGCGTCACCGGCGCGGGCGAGCTGCGCGTGAAGGAGACCGATCGCATCGAGGCGGTCACCGACGGGCTGCGCCCTCTCGGCGCGCGGATCCGTTCGCAGGACGACGGATGGACGGTCAGAGGCGTCCCCACCCGGCTGCGTGGCGGTCGGGTCGATGCGCGGGGCGACCACCGGATTGCCATGCTCGGAGCGGTCGCCGGGCTTGCGTCACGAGAGGGTGTCGACATCGAGGGCGCCGACACGGCAGCTATAAGCTTCCCCGGCTTTTACGACCTTCTCGAGTCGGTGACGAGGCGGTGAGACGAGAGTGATCGTGGCGATCGACGGGCCCGCGGGAGCGGGGAAGAGCACGGTGGCGCGCGCGCTCGCGGAGCGTCTCGGCTTCCGCTACCTCGACACGGGCGCGATGTACCGCGCGCTGACGTGGCTCGCCATGCAGCGCAGCCTCGACCTCGGCGATGCGGCGGGGCTCGCGCAGCTCGCACGCGAGAACCCGGTCCTCTTCTCGCAGGACGACCGGGTCTCGATCGCCGGTACCGACATCACTTCCTCAATCCGCGAGACCCGCGTCGACCGGATGGTTCCCGTCGTGGCGCGCCATTCCGCCGTGCGCGAGGTGATGCGAGAGCGGCAGCGCCAGCTCGGCCGCGATGGCGACGTCGTGATCGAAGGCCGGGACATCGGCACCGTGGTCGTGCCGGACGCCGAGGTGAAGATCTTCCTCGTAGCCGACCGGGACGAGCGCGCGAAGCGGCGCGTCGCCGAGCGGCCCGGCATCGGCGCCGACGCCCTCGCCACCGACCTGCGGCTCCGCGACGAGAGTGACGCGGCGCGGATGCGCCCGGCGCCGGACGCGACCGAGATCGACACGACGAGCCTGGAGGTCGAGGACGTCGTCGACCGGATCGAGACGCTCGTGCACGAACGTTCGGCCACGGCGTGAAGTCCGAAGACGTCGTCTGGTCGTTCGGGCGGCCGATCCTCGGCGGCGCCGCCGCGCTCGCGACGCGGCTCCGCTCCTACGGGACCGAGCGGATCCCGCAGACCGGCGGTCTCGTTATCGCGCTCAACCACTTCCACTGGATCGACATCCCGTGCGTCGGCTTCGCGTGCAAGCGGAATCTCTACTTCCTCGCCAAGGTCGAGGCGCACCGGGCGCCCGGCCTTGGTCAGTTCATCCGCGGCTTCGGCACCATCTCGGTGCGGCGCGGCGAGTCCGACCGGGAGGCGGTGCGGCGGATGCGGGAGGTCGTACAAGACGGCCACGTGCTGGGCGTCTTCGTCGAGGGAACGCGGCAGCGGACCGGCGTCCCCGGGCACGTGCAGCCGGGGGCCGCGATGGCGGCGATTCAAGGCGATGTCCCGGTGATCTGCGCCGCAATCCACGGCTCTCAGGACTGGCGGCCGGTCAACTTCGCGCCGGTCTCGATGGCGTGGAGCGAACCGATGCGGTTTGAAGGCCTGCCGCGCGGCGCCAAGGGGTACCGCGAGGCGTCCCAGCAGATCGAGGACGAGCTGAACCGCCTCTGGCGCTGGCTCCGTGACCTGCACGAGGCTGGACGGCCTCGCCACGCGGTGCCGCCGACGCGGGAGGACGCCGCACCGGTCACGCTTCCGGCGTGAACGACGACACGGAGCTCCTCGAAGGTGCCCCGCCGCCTCCGCTGATCGGCGCCGTGGCGATCGTCGGCTTCCCGAACGTCGGCAAGTCGACGCTCGTCAACCGCCTGACCGAGACTCGGGCGGCGGTCGTGCACGAGATGCCCGGCGTGACGCGCGACCGGAAGGAGCTCGTCTGCGAATGGACGGGAAAGCGCTTCGTGCTCGTCGACACGGGCGGCGTGGACATCGCCGACCCGGCGCCGCTCACCCGTGCGATCGCGCAGCAGGCGCGGGAGGCGGTCGACGAGGCGGATCTCGTCCTCTTCGTCGTCGACGCCCGCGCCGGGGTGACCCCGGGTGACGAAGAGGTGGCGCAGATCCTGCGCGAGTCGCACAAGCCGGTGCTGGTGCTCGCGAACAAGATCGACGACCCGAGCCAGGAGCCGTTCGCGCTCGAGCTGCACCGGCTGGGCCTTGGCGACCCCATCCCGATATCGGGCCTCCACGGGACGGGCAGCGGCGATCTGCTCGACCGCATCGTCGAGGAGCTCGAGCGGATCGCGCCAGCCGGACGCCCCTCGCTGAGCGACGACGCGATCCGCGTCGCCATCCTCGGCCGCCCGAACGTCGGCAAGTCGAGCCTCGTCAACGCGCTCCTCGGCCGCGAACGCCTGATCGTGAGCGAGATCCCGGGCACGACCCGCGACGCCGTCGACACCGTGCTCGAGCGCGGCGAGCGGACGTTCGTCCTGATCGACACCGCCGGCCTGCGGCGCAAGCGGCGGCACCGGAAGGGAGTCGAGTACTACTCGGAGCTGCGCTCGCTCGAGGCCGCCGAGCGCGCCGACGTCGCCCTCGTCCTGGTCGACTCCTCGGAGGGGATCGTCGAACAGGACATCGCGGTTGCCGACGTCGCGCGGCACGCGGACTGCTCGACGCTCGTCGTGCTGTCGAAGTGGGACGAGACGACGATCGGCGTGGACGACGTGCGCGGCGAGTTGCGCCGCCGGCTGCGGCAGAGGCCGCCCTTCGT